>VGDA01000402.1 GCA_016869915.1 Alphaproteobacteria bacterium | reverse complement strand
TCGTCGCCGGGCTGCCATGGAGGTTGCCGCGCAGGTAGACGCCGCCGGCGATGACGAAGAGCGAGCCGATCAGGATGATGAACGGCACGTACTCGCCGACGAGCACGTGGACGAGCTGCGCCGCCGTGGCGCCGAGGCCGTCCATCGCGGCATAGGGCAGCACGAAGGCGAGCGACCATGCCGCGGTGATCTTGCCGAAATGGTGGTGCCAGAGCTGCGGCGCGGCCAGCGGCAGGATGGCGATCGAGAGCAGCACGCCGATGAAGGGGATCGCCCAGGCGAAGCCGAGGCGCGCGCCATCGAGCTCCGCCGCCATGGCTGCGGGCGCGGCAAGGCAGGTGGCTATGGCGAGCAGCGCGACGTGGCGCCACCGCGGGCGGGACTTATCCATGACGAGCGCTCCCTCTGTCGAGACGGGGCAGAGACTCCACGCCCCGGCGCCACCGCGTCAAGCGCTGATAGCCGGCGCCGCCGCAGGGCCAAGACAGGGACCGCGCTGGCGCGCCGGCCCCGCGGCCATGCTAGACCGGTCGGCGGCCATGGATTCGCTCGACATCGTCCGCCTCAGCCTCCTGTCGCCCATGACGCTCAGCTTCGCGCTCGGCGTCGCGGCGACGCTGCTGCGCTCGGACCTCAGGTTCCCCGACCAGCTCTATGCCGGCCTCTCGATCTACCTGCTGATGGCGATCGGGCTGAAGGGCGGCGTCGCCCTCGCCACCTATCCGCTCGGGCAGGCCGCCCTGCCCGCGGCCACGAGCATCGCGCTGGGCGTCGCGATCCCCGCCTGGACCTATGTCGTGCTGCGCCGCCTCGGCGGCTTCGCGGGCCCCGACGCCGCGGCGCTCGCCGCGCATTACGGCGCCGTGTCGAGCGTGACCTTCATCGCCGCGCTCGCCTACATGCAGCGGCTCGGTACGCCGGCCGAGGGCTTCATGCCCCTGGCGCTGCCGCTGATGGACGTCACGGCGATCGTCACCGGCCTGCTGCTCGCGCGCGAGGGTCGTGCCAGCGGCGCCTGGCGCACCGCGCTGCACGAGGTCCTGGCCGGTCGCTCGATCCTGCTGCTCGCGGGCGGGCTGCTGATGGGCTTCCTCGCCGGCGCGGAGGGCTATCGCAGCGTCGAGCCCTTCTTCTCCGACCCGTTCCAGGGCGCTCTGTGCCTCTTCCTTCTCGACCTCGGCATGGTCGCGGCGCAGCGCTTCAAGGACGCGCGCCGGGTCGGGCGCTTCCTCGTCGCCTTCGCGATCTGCGCGCCGCTCGCCAATGGCGCGCTGGGGACCATCCTCGGCACGGCGATCGGGCTGAGCACGGGCGGCGCGGCGGTGCTCGGGACGCTGGCGGCGAGCGCCTCCTACATCGCCGCTCCCGCCGCCGTGCGCCTCGCGCTGCCCGCCGCCAATCCCGGCTTCTACCTGACCGCCTCGCTGGGCATCACCTTCCCCTTCAACCTCGTGGTGGGCCTGCCACTCTACGCGGCCTTCTCGAAATTCCTCCACGGCTGACGCGCCGGGGATCGAACAACCGCCCCTGCCCGCCTATTTCGCCGCGCAGCCATGGACCCGATCGACCTCCTCCGCCTCGGCGTGCTGTCGCCCATGACGCTGTGCTTCGCGCTCGGCGTGCTCGCGACGCTGCTGCGCTCGGACCTGAAGTTCCCCGAGCCCGTCTACACGGCGCTGTCGATCTACCTGCTGCTCGCCATCGGCCTGAAGGGCGGCGCGGCGCTCGCCACCACGAGCCCGCGCGAGATCGCGCTGCCGGCGCTGGCCGGGATCGCGCTGGGCGCGGCCATCCCGTTCTGGGTCTACGCGGCGCTGCGCAGGCTGGGCGGCTTCGGCGCGGTCGACGCGGCGGCGCTGGCGGCGCATTACGGGTCCGTCTCCGCCGTCACCTTCATCGTCGCGCTGTCCTACGTGCAGAGCCTCGGCATGCCGGCCGAGGGATTCATGCCCGCCGTGCTCGCGCTCATGGAGGTCCCGGCGATCGTCATCGCCCTCATGCTGGCGCGCGACAGGGGCGCGGGCGAAGGCATGGGCTCCGCGCTGCACGAGGTGCTGGCCGGGCGCTCGATCCTGCTGCTGGCCGGCGGCCTCGCGATCGGCTTCGCCGCCGGCCCGCGCGGCTACGAGGCGGTGAAGCCCTTCTTCGCCGATCCGTTCCAGGGGGCGCTGTGCCTCTTCCTGCTCGACCTCGGCATGGTGGCGGCGCTGCGCTTCAAGGACGTGCGCGCCGTGGGCCGCTTCCTCGTCGCCTTCGCGGTCGTTGCGCCGCTGCTGAACGGCGCGGCGGGCGTCGCGGCGGGCTGGGCGGTCGGGCTCTCGCCCGGCGGCTCCGCGGTGCTGGGCACGCTGGCCGCCAGCGCCTCCTACATCGCGGCCCCGGCGGCCGTGCGCCTCGCCCTGCCCTCCGCGAATCCGGGCTATTATCTGACCGCTTCGCTCGCGCTCACCTTCCCGTTCAACCTCGTCGCCGGCCTGCCGCTCTATGCATGGTTCGCGCGGTTCCTCCACGGGTGACACCATGCCGGATACGCGCTTCAGCCTCGTCGTGATCCTCGCCGAGCCCGAGATCGCCGATCGCATCGTCGGGGACGTGAAGCGCCTCGGCGCGCGCGGCTACAGCCGCTACGAGGGCTTCTCGGAATGGCGCCGCGGCCGCGGCCCCGACGACGCGCCCGGACCGCATGACTGGGAAGGCACGCATGTGCGCATCGAGACCGTCGTGCGCGCCGAGCTCGCGAAGACGATCCTCGACCATCTCGCGGCGACCTATTTCCGCCACTACGCCGTCTTCGCCTATGTCGCGGACGCGACGATCGCGCGCCGCGACAAGTACGTCTGAGGCGCGGGTCAGGCCTCGTCGACCGGGACGCCCGGCAATTGCTTCGCCGTGCGGATCGACAGCGCCGACTTCACGTGGCTGACATTCGGCGCCGTCGTCAGCTGCCGCGTCAGGAAGGCCTCGTAGGCCTCCCAGTCCTCGGCCACGACCTTCAGCACGAAATCCGTCTCGCCGGCCATCATGTGGCACTCGCGGACCTGCGGCCATGTCGCGACGAGGTCCATGAAGGCGCGCAGGTCGCTGTCGGCCTGGCTCGACAGCCCGACCTGCGCGAAGACCGTGATGTTGAAGCCCAGCGCCGCGGGCGAGAGCTCGGCGTGGTAGCCGCGGATGACGCCCGCCTTCTCGAGCGCGCGGACCCGGCGCAGGCAGGGCGGCGCCGAAAGACCCACCCGCGCCGCCAGCTCGACATTGGTCATGCGGCCATCGGCCTGCAGCGCGGCGAGGATCAGGCGGTCTGTCGCGTCGAGCTTGGGGCGGGGCACGGCGGTCCTTGCCGGAGGGGATACGGGACGCAAGCTTCTTTGGTTATCTTGCGCGGCTACGCAACTATATTCCAATCCCCGGCCCCCGAAAGCGTCGCGACGCGCGCCATGGAGCCGACCGGAGCCGCATGACCCCGCGCACGACATGGATCCTGACCGAGGGACTCGCCGGCACCGAGGGACCGTGCCTCGGCCTCGCGCGCGCGCTCGGCGTGGAGCCGATCCTCCGGCGCGTGCGCATCCGCCAGCCCTGGCGCTCGCTGCCCGCAGGCCTGTGGCTGTCACCCTTCTCCGCGGTCGCGCCGGGCGGCGAGGCGATCGCGCCACCCTGGCCCGACCTCGTCATCAGCTCGGGAAGCGCGGTCGCGCCGCTTGCGGCGGCGATCCGGCTCGCGGCGTGCGGCGCGACGCGCGTCGTGCACGT
>VGDA01000401.1 GCA_016869915.1 Alphaproteobacteria bacterium | reverse complement strand
CGTCACCGGCGACGCGTCCGACTTGGTCTCGGTGTAGGGATCGTTGCGGAAGTAGCGAAGGGCTATCGGCCGCGCCGCGTCGGCGAGGCGGATGGCGAGCGACTTGATGCGCTGGAGTTCGACGGTCATCGGCGTGCGGATAAGGCCACGCCGCACCGTGGATCTCAAGCGCCAAGGGCGCGCTGGCGGTGGAAGGACATCACGCCCAGCAGGTGGCTTGCCGTCGCCTCGCCATCCGCGACCGGCAGCAGCAGGCAGCGGAAGACGACGTCGGTGCCCTCGGCGGACCGCCAGCGGCCCGTCTCCTCAATCGGGACCAGCAGCTCGGCCACCGAGCGCTGCACGAAGGCGGCGCGCTCGAGCATGTCACCGGGCCAGGCCTGCGCGAGGCTGCGGCCCCTGGGGTCGAGGCCCAGCGCCTGGCAGGCGACCGGCGCCGCCCACTCGAAGCGGTTGGACGTCGCATCCTGCGCCGAGCAGCCCAGCAGGAAGAGGTGCTTCCAGAATTCCGGCGCCGGCGCGTTGGCGATGTCTTGGCGCGTCGGCGCGCGGCGATCGCCCGCGAGGTCTTGCCACCAGAGGAGCGCGAGCGCGCAGGTCCTGCGCTCCGTCCCGTCCACGCGCGGCAGCGACGTGAGGGGAACCGAGAGGTCGAGGTTCAGTCCGGCCGTGATCGCTTGCGTCATGTCCCTTCCCGTCGCTGCTGCGGCGCGGTCGATTCGCGCCTGTCGGGAAGCAATCTCGGCGCAAGCCGTTAAGCGAGGCTTGCCGGTCGGGAGCGGGCAGCCCGGAACGAAGAAGGGCGGCCCCCGGGGGCCGCCCTTCGACGGGACGACGCGGCCTGCGCGCCGCTCAGGGCAGCGCCGCCGGCGAGTCGGCCTGGCCGCGCAGGTAGGCGATGAGGTTCGCGCGGTCCTGCGCCGAGCGCAGCCCGGCGAAGGCCATCAGCGTGCCGTTCATGTAGGCCTTCGGGTTGACCAGGAACGCGTTGACGTTCTCGTAGGTCCACTTGCCGTCGTCGCCGGCCTGCCTGGCCGAGGCCTGAATGGCCGGCGAGTACTTGAAGCCCTCGACGCGGCCCTTCTGCGCGGCGATGACGTTCCAGAGGTTCGGGCCGACAGCGTTGCGGCCGCCCTTTTCGAAGCTGTGGCAGGAGGCGCACTGGCGCTGGGCCACGGTCTTGCCGGCGTCGGCCGAGGCCGCGGCGAGGAGCGGGGAGATCGGGTCGGGCTTCGGCGCGGCGGCGGGCGCGGCGCCGCCCGCGGGCGCGGCGGCCACCGCGGTCGTGTCGATCACGAAGGCGTTCTTCTCCAGCTTCACCGGATGGACCAGCGCGTTGCCGGCGTAGCCGATCACGGTCGTCGTCAGCAGCGCGAGCAGGAACGCGCCGGCGATCTTGTTGAACTCGAACGAATCCATTTCAGCCTCTGGATTGGGCCCGGCACGAAGAACCTTCGCGGGGACGCGGAAAGCGCGCGCAATATGCCCAAGCGCCGCCGTGGCTTCAACACGAACCGCGCCCGCGCCGCCGCGCGACTTGCCTTGGCGGCGGAAGGGTTTAAGGTCCGCGCGCGCGTCGCGCCCGGGGCTGCGTCGGCGCGACAATCCGCCGCAGCCCCGACGCCGTCCCGACGAGGCCCATGTCCAGCCGCCCAAGGAACCCCCTGATCCTCGTGCCTGCCCGGCTCGCCTCGATCCGCCTGCCGGACAAGCCCCTCGCCGACATCCATGGCGAGCCGATGATCGTGCATGTCTGGCGCCGGGCCATGGAGGCCGACATCGGACCGGTCGTGGTCGCCGCGGCGGAGCCCGCGATCGCCGACGCGATCGCCGCCGCGGGCGGCCGGGCGGTGCTGACCGACCCCTCGCATCCCTCCGGCTCGGACCGCATCCACGAGGCGCTGCTCAAGGTCGATGCCGAGGGGCGGCACGACGCGGTCGTCAACGTCCAGGGCGACCTGCCGACCATCGCGCCGGAGACCATCCGCGCCTCGCTCGCGCCGCTCGAGGTCGCCGAGGTCGACATCGCGACCCTGGTCGCGGAGATCGTGCGCGACGAGGAGCGCGCCAACCCGAACGTCGTGAAGGCCGTGCTGTCGATGCGCGACGAGGCGCGCCGCATCGGCCGGGCGCTCTACTTCACGCGCGCCACCGCGCCCACCGGCCCGGGCCCGCTCTTCCACCACATCGGCCTCTATGCCTATCGCCGCGCCGCGCTGACGCGCTTCGTGGCGCTGCCTCCCGCGCCACTGGAGCGGCGCGAGCGCCTCGAGCAGCTGCGCGCGCTCGAGGCCGACATGCGCATCGACGCCATCGTCGTCGACGCGGTGCCGCTCGGCGTCGACACGCCCGAGGACCTCGAGCGCGCGCGCCAGATGCTCAACCCCGGAAGCTGACCCATGCCCAGGACGCTGCCCGCCCTCATCGCCTTCCAGGGCGAGGCCGGGGCCTATTCCGACCTCGCCTGCCGCAGCGCCTACCCGCGCCTGCGCACCCTGCCCTGCACGAGCTTCGACGAGGCCTTCGCGGCCGTGCAGAAGGGGCACGCGCGCCTGGCGATGATCCCGATCGAGAACTCGACCGCGGGCCGCGTCGCCGACGCCCACCACCTCATGCCCGACGCCGGCCTGCACATCGTCGGCGAGTGGTTCCAGCCGGTGCGCCACCAGCTCCTGGCGCCGAAGGGCGCCACGCTGCGCACGATCCGCACGGTGCAGAGCCACGTCCAGGCGCTCGACCAGTGCCGCGGCACGACGCGCAGGCTCGGCCTGCGCCGCGTCGTCGGGTCGGATACCGCGGGCTCGGCGGCCGAGATCGCGGCGAGCGGCGACGTCACGCGCGCGGCCATCGCCTCGTCCCTCGCGGGCAAGCTCTACGGGCTCGCCACGCTGAAGGCCAACATCGAGGACGACCATTCCAACACCACGCGCATGCTCGTGCTGTCGCGCACCCCGCGCGTGGCGAGGCCGGGCAAGGGCCGGGTCATCACGACCTTCGTGTTCCAGGTCCGCAACGTGCCGGCCGCGCTCTACAAGGCGCTGGGCGGCTTCGCGACCAGCGGCGTCAACATGACCAAGCTCGAGAGCTACATGGTCGGCGGGTCGTTCACGGCGACGCGCTTCTATGTCGACGTCGAGGGCCATCCCTCGCGGCGCCCGCTGCAGCTGGCGCTCGAGGAGCTGCGCTTCTACGCCAGCGACCTGCGCATCCTCGGCGTCTACCCGGCCCATCCGTTCCGCGACCGGCAGCGCTGACGCGCCGCAGCGCGCCGTGATCCGGCGCATGTCCAGGCGCGCCACCGCGTGGTGGCCTCGTCGCCATGCTGGGCCACGCCGACATCTGGCGCGCGATCGACAGGCTTGCGGCCGATAGCGGCACCTCGCCCTCGGGGCTCGCGCGGCGCGCCGGCCTCGACCCGACCACGTTCAACCGCTCGAAGCGCCTCGCCGCGGGCGGGCGACCACGCTTGCCCTCCACCGAATCGATCTCGAAGATCCTCGCGGCGACCGGCCGCAGGCTCGCGGAGTTCGCCAGCCCCGGGTCGGGCGGCAGGCGGCTGCCCCTGATCCCGGGCGGGCGCGTCGCCGCCGGCGGATGCTTCGACGCGCAGGGGCTGCCCGCGGGCGACGGCTGGGCGGAGATCGACTTCCCGGGCATCGCCGACCCGCACGCCTACGCGATGCGCGTCGACGACGATGCGCGCGCGCCGGTCTATCGCGCCGGCGACATGATCGTGCTCGGCCCGCGCAGCGCCGCGCGC
>VGDA01000400.1 GCA_016869915.1 Alphaproteobacteria bacterium | reverse complement strand
CTTCATCGGCAGGATCGACGGCAGGCGCCTCTGGGCCATGGCCGACGCCACATGGGCCAAGCTGAAGCCCGCATGAAGCCGTCGCGCGCATGAGGCGCGAGAGGCCGCCGGAACTCTTCGAGCTCGACATCTCGACCCTCGCGCCAGGGCGCGACGGCGCCGGCACGCATGCAGGCCGCGCCGTCCACGTGCCCTGGACCCTGCCCGGAGACCGTGTGCTCGCGATGTCGCAGGGAGCGGGTCGCGCGCTTCCCGAGCGCTGGATCCAGCGCGCGGGCGGGCGCGCCGCACCGGCCTGCGGGCACTACGAAAGATGCGGCGGCTGCACCGCGCAGCATCTCCAGCCGGAAGCCTATGCCGCGTGGAAGGAGGGCATCGCGCGCGAGGCCGCCGCGCGCGCCGGCTTCCCGGAGGCGACGATCGCGCCACTCTCGATCTCCCCGCCGCGCTCCCGTCGCCGCGCCACGCTCGCGGCGGTGCTCGGCGCTACAGGCGTGGTGCTCGGCTTCCACGCGCTGGCGCGCCGCGAGATCGTCGACATCGACGAATGCGCCATCCTCGCGCCCGGCATCGCCGCGATGCTTCCCGGGCTGCGCGAGGCGCTTCGCCCGGCGCTCGACCGAGCCGCCCGTTGCGACCTCGCGATCACGGTCGCCGAGAACGGCCTCGACGTCGTGGTCGTCGGCGAGATCGAGCGCGGCAGGCTCGGCGCCCTCGCGGCGCTTGCGGACATCGCGCGTCTCTCCATGGGCGCCGATCCGGAGGGCGCGCACGAGCTGGTGGCGCTGCACAGGCGGCCGGTCATCCGCTTCGAGGGCATCGCCGTCGAGCCGCCGCCGCATGTCTTCCTGCAGGCCACGGTCGAGGGCGAGGCCGCGATCCGCGCCGCCATGCGCGGCGGCCTCGACGGGGCGAGGCGGGTCGCCGACCTCTTCTCGGGCTGCGGGACGCTTTCGCTGCCGCTCGCGCGCGAGCGGCAGGTGACGGCAGTCGACAGCCATGGAGACGCGCTGGCCGCGCTCGATGCCGCCGCGCGCGCCGGCGGGGTCGGCGCCCGCGTGCGCGTGCTGCGTCGCGACCTCGCGCGACGCCCTCTGGTCGGCGAGGAGCTCGAGGACTTCGACGGCGTGGTCTTCGATCCGCCGCGCGAGGGCGCGCGCGACCAGGCGGCCGCGCTCGCCCGCTCGCCCGTTCCGCGCGTCGTCGCCGTGTCGTGCAACCCGGCGACCTTCGCGCGCGACGCCGCGCTGCTGCGCGAGGGCGGATACCGGCTCGACCGGCTGACGCCGGTCGACCAGTTCACGTGGTCGTCGCATCTCGAGCTGGTCGGGTGCTTTTCCCGGCCGCGGACGCGACGCCGCGGCTGAGTTCAGCCGCCGAAGGCCTTGCGATGCGCGTCGACCTCGGCGCGCGCCGCGCCCACGAGCAGGGTCAGCTCGGTCGACGCCGCGACCATCGCGAATCCGTCTCGCAGCATCTGCGCCGTCGTCAGGCCGCCCCAGGGCACCGCGCCCATCGGCTTGCCCGAGCGGCGGATGCCGGCCATCGCCTTCTCGACCGTCGAGAGGAACCTCGGGTCGTCGTAGGCTCGCAGCCTGCCGAGCGTGCCCGAGAGGTCGTTCGGGCCGATGAACAGCGCGTCGACGCCCTCGACCGCCGCGATCGCGTCGACGTTCTCGACGGCCTTGGCGCTCTCGACCTGGACGATGACGAAGACCTCGTCGTTGGCGCGTTCGCGCCAGGCGTCGAGGTCGCGCTCGAGGCCTAGCTGGCGCCACGGCCCGAAGCTACGGCGTCCCTGCGGCGGGTAGCGGCAGGCGGCCACCGCGGCCCTGGCCTCCTCCGCGGTCTCCACCATCGGCACCATGATCGTGTCGGCGCCCGCGTCGAGCACGCGCTTGATGTAGACTTGGTCGTTCCAGGGCACGCGCACGATGGCCGCGCAGTCCATGCGCGAGAGCACCTGCATGTGGAGCAGCGTGTCCCGCGGCATCGAGGGTCCGTGCTCGTTGTCGAGGATGATGAAGTCGAAGCCGGCCGCCGCCAGGCTCTCGGTGTAGATCGTGTCGATCACGTTGCTCCAGACGCCAAGGCACTTGCGGCCCGCGGCGAATTTCGCACGCAACTTGTTCGTCGGCATGGTCGCCCCCTGCGCGGTCCGGAAATCGCCGCGGCGGGTTGGATTATCGAGTGCCGGACGGCAAAGCGCAAAGGTTGCCGGCGCGGCGCGGCGCGCGCTATGCCGGTCGTCATGCCGGACCTGGCCGATCCGAGGACGGTGGCGCTCGAGGGCGCGGGCGAGGAGGTCGTCCTGCGCGTGAAGCGCCATCCACGCGCGCGGCGCATCTCGCTGCGCGCAGACCCGCGCGACGGCGCGGTGGTGCTCGTGCTGCCTGCGCGCGCCGGCCTCGATGCCGGCCTCGCCTTCGCGCGCAGCCAGCAGGCCTGGATCCGCGCGCGGCTCGCCGCCGCGCCGAGGCCCATTGCCTTCGCGCACGGCACGCGCCTCGAACTGCTGGGCGAGGGGATCGAGATCTTCCACGACCCCGCGCTGCGCGGCCCGGCGCGGCGCGAGGGCGCCCTGCTCGTCGTCGGCGGCAAGCCAGAGTTCGTCGCGCGGCGCGTGCGCGACTTCCTGCGCGGCGAGGCTGGTCGGGCGCTGGGCCCCATGGCGGAGGCGAAGGCGCGGTCGATAGGCAAGGCGATTCGCGCGCTGCGCATGGTCGACACGCGCGCGCGCTGGGGGTCCTGCGCGCGCGACGCGCGGATCAGCCTGTCCTGGCGCCTCGCGATCGCGCCGCCGCGCGTCGCCGACTACGTCGTCGCGCACGAGGTGGCGCATCTCGCGCATCACGACCACTCGCCCGCCTTCTGGCGCGTGGTCGATGCGCTGACCCCGCATCGCGCCGAGGCGCAGGTCTGGCTGCGCGCCAATGGCGCCGCCCTGCTGGGCGCCGGTCGCGCGGGATGACGAGGCTCGCGCCGGAGTCGCGCGGCGTCGGCGCGCTGCTCGTCGGCCTGGTCGCCATGATGGCGATCTCGACCGACCTCTACCTGCCCTCGCTGCCCTCGATCGCGCGCGACTTCGGCGTCGACGTCGCCGCCGCGCAGCTCACGCTCAGCGCGTTCATGCTTGGCATCGCCGCGGGGCAGGTGGTCGTCGGGCCGCTCTCGGACCGCTTCGGGCGCCGGCCGGTGCTCGTCGCGGCGACCGCCTGCTACGCGCTGGCCTCCGTCGCCTGCGCGCTCGCCCCGGGCATCGACGCGCTCGTGGCGTCACGCGTCGTGCAGGCGCTCGGCGCCTGCGCCGGGGGCGTCGTCGGGCGCGCGGTGGTGCGCGACGTCCATGGCCGAGAGGGCGCCGCGCGCGTGCTCGCGCTGATCGGCTCCGCGATGGCGATCATGCCCGCGATCGGCCCGATCCTGGGCGGCTTCGTCGAGGCATGGGCCGGATGGCGATGGAACTTCGCGATCCTCGCGTCCTTTGGCGCGGCGCTGTCGGTGCTGGTCTGGGCCGGGCTGCCCGAGACGAACGCGCGGCGCGACCCGGGCGCCACGAATCCTGCGCGCATGGCGCGCAACTTCTCCACCATCCTGTCGAGCCGCGAGTTCCTGTCCTTCGCGGCGGTGGCCGCGGCCTCCTATGGCGGCATGTTCGCCTTCATCTCCGGATCGTCCTTCGTCTTCGTCGACGGGCTCGGCACGGGGCCCGAGGTCTATGGCCTGTATTTCGCGCTCGTCGTCGCCGGCTATTTCGCCGGCAC
>VGDA01000399.1 GCA_016869915.1 Alphaproteobacteria bacterium | reverse complement strand
AACCATCGCCCCGATCGGCGACACTCCCGTCGTCGCGCTGTCCGCTGTGACCACGTGACACGGCCAACCCTGGCCGCAAAGCGACGGTGAGCAACACCAGCTACACCACGCCAAGGGACATGATCCCGGCGCGCCAGATTTTGATCAGCGTGTTCCACTCCACGACCTCGAAGTCGACCTTGATGCCGACCTCGGCGAGGTTCTGCTGCAGCATCTCGTTCATCGGCAGCGGCTGCATCTGGCCCGAGCCGGAGGGCGCGATCAGGATCTTGGTGACCAGCGGCCGCTGCGGACCGAAGCCGGCCTCGGCGAGCAGCCGCCGCGCCTCCGCCGGATCGTGCCGGACCTTGAAGGACGGATTGCCGAACCAGGTGTGGCCGGGCGGCATGAACCCCTCGGCGGGCAGCATCAGGCCGCCGAGCAACTCGCGCATCGCCATGCGGTCGACTGCCAGGTTCGCGGCCATGCGCACGCGCAGGTCGTTCCACGGAGATCCCTCGGCCCGGCTGAGATGCCAGGTCCAGTTGTGGGGATAGGCGTTGGTGGCGATCTGGAAGCCCCCGGACCTGAGTACCGGCACGGCATCTGGCGCCGGCGCCTCGATCCAGTCGACCTGGCCCGAGCGCAGGGCCGCGATGCGCGTGTTCGCCTCGGGCATCGGCAGCAGCACCAGCCGCTCGAGCTTCGGCACGCGCGCCTTGTCCCAGTAGTCCGAATTGGGCACGAGCTCGGCGCGCTAGCGCGGCACCACGCTGGCGATCCGCCACGGCCCGGTGCCCGAGGGCTGGCGTCCATAGGCCTCCCAGCTGCGCCCGACGCGCTCCCAGTTCGACGGGCTCGACATCATGATCCAGGCGAGCTGGTAGACAGGGTGGCGTCGGGCGTGCGGGTGGTGATCTCGAGCGTGTAGCGATCGACGGCGCACCAGGCCGCGACGGCTGGGATGCGCAAGCGGCCCTGCGACGCCTGGCGCGGGTCGAAATGCGGCGCGTCGTTCCTGAGCAGCTTGTCGAAGTTCCACGCGGCCGCCTCGGCGGTGAATTCGCTGCCGTCGTGGAACCGGGCGCCCTCGCGGATCCTGAACGTCCATTTCGTCCTGTCGGCGGCGTCGACGCTCTAGCTGGTGGCGAGGCCCGGCACCAGCGCCGACGGTCGGTCGGCGCGCGACAGGTCTCACAGGATCAGCGAATCATGGGCCGTGTAGCCCAGAAAGCGCTGCCCTTCGCCGCCCTGGTCGGTCTGTCCCGTGGCGAGCGGGATGTCCCCGGCGGTCATCGCGATCTGCAGCACGCCTTGCGCCCCCGCGTCGCTGGACGCGATGGCGCCGAGCGCCGCGAGTGCCGTGAAAGCGAGCATGAGCCTGCGCATCGATCATCTCCCTGCATGGGATCGCGCTACGGGCGCGCGATGGCTGCGCCCAGGGCCGTCCCGACGCGCGATGGGGGCAAACTCCGTGCCGCGCCGGGGCCGGCGACCTTTCAGCCATAGAGCCAAGAGCTCGCGGCGTAAAGCAGCGGCATGTTGGCCAGCAGGTTGAATGGGAAGGTGATGCCGAGCGAGGCGGTCAGGTAGATGCCGGGGCTCGCCTCCGGCAACGCCGCGCGGCAGGCTGCGGGCGCATCGATATAGGACGAGCTGGCGCAGATCGCGGCCAGCACGAAGGCGCCACCCTGCGACAGGCCGACCAGCCAGCCCGCCGCCAGCCCGGCGAGCCCGAAGGCCACGGGCGCGACGACCGCGAACCCCGTCATGAACCGGCCGACCTCCACGAACTCGCGGATCTGCCGCGTGGCCGTCATGCCCATCTCGAGCAGCAACAGCATGAGGAACCCGCGGAAGAGCTGCTCGTAGAACGGAGCGATCCGGTTCAAGTCCGCGTCGCTGGCGGTGTATCCGATCAGCATGCCGCCCGACAGCAGCAGGATGCCTCGGCCGCGCAGCGTGTCGACCAGCAGGTTGCCGAGGTCCACCCGGTTGGTGCCCTGCCGCAGGCGCCAGCGCCCGATGGCGAGCGAGATGACCACCGCGAACTCCATGAGGGCGACGACGGCGGTCATGTAGCCCTCCGCAGGATTGCCCATCGCGCGCGCGAAGGCGATCGCGGCGAAGAACGTGACGCTCGAGACCGAGCCGTGATGCGCCGCGACCGCGGCGGCGTTAGCGACGTCGACGCCGCCGAAACGGCGCAGGACGGCGTAGCAGGCCGCCGAAATGGCCACCGTCAGGGCCGCCGCGACCGCCACAAGCGCCGACACTTCGCCGAGCGAGACCTTGGCGAGTTCGCGGCCGCCAGTCAGGCCGATCGAGAGCAGCGGATAGATCGACAGCAGCTTGAGGACCGGTTCGGGCAGTTCGAGCTCCGAGCGGATGAAGCCGGCCACGGCGCCGAGCGCGAAGGTCAGGACGATGGGCGAGACGAGATTGGCGGCGAGCAGTTCGAGGCCGGACATGCGGACCCTCCATGGTTCTGGACGGCGCGCTGATGCTGTCGGGGAACGCATATAAGAAACACATTGTAAGTAGCTAATAATTTTAATAAACAGAACGAATGCAACGGCTGAACCTCCGCCATCTCGGCTATTTCCGCGCCGTCGCGCATGCCGGCGGCCTCACCCGCGCGGCGGGACTGCTCGGCGTCTCGCAATCCGCGCTGTCGCTTCAGATACGCACCCTGGAGCAGCGGATCGGCCACGCGCTGTTCGAGCGCGTCGGCCGGGCACTGCGTCTGACCGAGGCGGGGCGCATCGCGCTCGACCGCGCCGATGCGATCCATGCGACCGCGGAGGACCTGGTCGCCACGCTCGGCGGTTCCGGCGTCGGCCGCGCCGCGCTGCGCGTCGGTGCGCTCGCCACCCTGTCGCGCAACTTCCAGCTCGCCTTCGTACGGCCGCTGCTGGGACAGGCCGGGCTGCGCCTGTCGCTGCGTGCGGGCAGTGCGGCGGAACTGCTCGCCGAACTGCGCGCGCTCGATCTCGACGTCGTGCTGCTCGACCGTCCTCCGGCCGCCGGACCGGGGCCCGTCCTGGTCGCGCACCGTGTCGCGCGCCAGCGCGTCGAGCTCTTCGGCACGCCGCGCCGTCTCGCTCGGGCCGGCGGCGATCTCGCCGATCTGCTGCGCCGCCATCCCGTGATCGTGCCGGGACCGCAGAGCGGCATCGGCGCCGGGTTCGCCGCGCTGGCCGAACGCATCGGCGTGGCGCCGCGGATCACGGCCGAGGTCGACGACATGGCGATGCTGCGGCTGCTCGCGCGCCAGGACGCCGGCCTCGCCGTGCTGCCGCCGATCGTGGTCAAGGACGAGCTGCGCGCCGGCCTGCTGCGCCGCGCGGCGCGCCTGCCCGGCCTGGTCGAGGCCTTCTACGCGGTCACAGTGCCGCGGCGCTTCGCGAATCCCCTCCTTGCGCTGCTGCTGCGCGCGCGGACGGCCGAACTCGAGCGCTGACGGCCGCCCGCCGTCACGAGACCCGGGGACGGAGCCCGGATTACCCAGCCCGGATTACTCCCCGAGCCAGGTTTATTCTCCTGAGACCCGGGGACGGAGCCCGGATCGGTGCTAATCCGGGCTCCGTCCCCGGGTTCGTGCTAATCCGGGCTCCGTCCCCGGGTTCGCCGGGTTCGCGGCACGCACCTACTCTGCCGCCCGCGCCCTCGCGGCGGCGAGCTGCGGGTATTCCGCGGTGAGTGAGTCGAAGAGGGCTTGCAGCTGCGCGGGATCGCCGCGGCGCTTTTCCGGCGGCAGCGCCTCGACGGCGGCGAAGAGCTTCT
>VGDA01000398.1 GCA_016869915.1 Alphaproteobacteria bacterium | reverse complement strand
GGCGCAGGACTTCTCGATGCGGCTTCCGCTCATCGAGGGGCAGGGCAATTTCGGCTCGATGGACGGCGATCCGCCGGCGGCGATGCGATACACCGAGGCGCGCCTGCACCGCGCCGCGGGACCGCTGCTCGCCGACATCGACAAGGACACGGTCGAGTTCCAGCCGACCTACGACGACCAGACGGTCGAGCCGATCGTCCTCCCGGCGCAGTTCCCCAACCTCCTGGTCAATGGCGCCAACGGCATCGCCGTCGGCATGGCGACCACGGTGCCGCCGCACAATCTCGGCGAGATCGTCGACGCCTGCATCGCCTGCATCGACGACCCCGACGTGCCGGAGGCGCGGCTGCTCGAGCTCGTGCCCGGCCCGGATTTCCCGACCGGCGGCATCGTCCGCGGCCGCGCGGGGCTGATCGAGGCCTATCGCACGGGCCGCGGCAGCATCACCGTGCGCGGCAAGGCCGATTTCGAGGACATCCGCAAGGACCGCAAGGCGATCATCATCAGCGAGATCCCGTTCCAGGTGAACAAGGTCAAGCTGATCGAGACCATCGCCGAGCGCGTCCAGGACAAGGTGATCGAGGGCATCTCCGATCTTCGCGACGAGTCCGACCGCGACGGCGTGCGCGTCGTCGTCGAGCTCAAGCGCGACGCGAACCCCGAGGTCGTCCTCAACCAGCTCTACCACCACACGCCGCTGCAGCAGGGCGTCAGCTTCAACATGCTGGCGCTCAACGGGGGCAGGCCCGAGCAGATGGGCCTGCGCACGATCTTGAAGGCGTTCTGCGCCTTCCGGGAGGAGGTGATCACCCGGCGCACCCGGTTCGAGCTGCGCAAGGCGCGCGAGCGCGCGCATCTCGTGATCGGCCTGACGCTCGCGGTGGTCAACCTCGACCCGGTGATCGAGCTCATCCGCCGCGCGCCCGATCCCGTCGCCGCGCGCAACGACCTCATGGCGCGCGCATGGCCGGTGCACGACATAGGTCCCTACATCGGGCTCGTCGACGAGCCGGGACCCGGCATCGTCGACGGCCACTACCGCCTCTCGGAGGAGCAGGCCCGCGCCATCCTCGAGCTGCGCCTGCAGCGCCTCACCGGCCTCGAGCGCGAGAAGCTGCTACAGGAGCTGCGCGACCTGACGGCGCAGATCACCGACCTGGTCGACATCCTGTCGTCGAAGCCGCGCGTCATGGAGATCATGCGCGCGGAGCTGGAGAAGGTGAAGGCCGAGTTCGGCTCGCCGCGGCGCACGCGCCTCGACCATGCGGAGGACGATTCCGAGATCGACATGGAGGCGCTGATCAAGCCTGAGACGGTGGTCGTCACGGTGACCTCGGCCTCCTACGTCAAGCGCGTCCCGGTCTCCGCCTATCGCACGCAGCGGCGCGGCGGGAAGGGGCGCATGGGCGCCACGACGCGCGAGGAGGAGGAGGTGCGCCATCTCTTCGTGGCCAGCACCCACCAGCCGGTCCTGTTCTTCACCGCCCGCGGCATGGTCTACCGCATCAAGTGCTGGCAGATCCCCGACGCCTCGAGCACGGGGCGCGGCAGGCCGGCGGTGCAGCTGATCCCGGCGCTGTCCCCCGACGACGAGATCGCCGCGGTCATGCCGCTGCCGCAGGACGAGGCCGCCTGGAACGGGATCCAGGTCATGTTCGCCACCTCCTCCGGCAATGTCCGCCGCAACACCTACGCCGACTTCCTCAGCGTGCGCGCGAACGGCAAGACCGCGATGCGCTTCGAGGATCCGGGCGAGCACCTCGTGGGCGTCGTCCCCTGCGCCGACGGCGACGACATCCTGCTCTCGACGCGCGGCGGTCGCTGCATCCGGTTCCCGGCGGACGACGTGCGCGTGTTCTCCAGCCGCACCTCGACGGGCGTGCGCGGGATCAGGCTGCTCGACGACGATGCCGTGATCTCGATCTCGACCCTTCGGCACGCCGAGTTCGCGGTCGAGGAGCGCGACGCCTACATGCGGATCGCGCGCGTGCGCCGCGGCCCGGACGAGGGCGAGGAGGGCCCCGCCGAAGCGGCCGAGGCTTCGGCCGAGCAGGCGGCGTCCGCGCCCCTTCCCGAGCTCGACGAGCGCAGGATCGAGGATATGGCCGCGCAGGAGCAGTTCCTGCTTTCCGTCACCTCGAACGGCTTCGGCAAGCGGTCCTCCTCCTACGAGTACCGGATCGCCGGCCGCGGCGGACAGGGCATCGCCAACATCCGGACCTCGAAGCGCAACGGCTCCGTGGTCGCCTCGTTCCCGGTCGAGCCCGGGGACGAACTGCTCCTCGTGACCGATGGCGGGCAGATGCTGCGCATCGGCGTGGACGGGATACGCATCGCGGGGCGCAACACCCAGGGCGTGGTGCTGTTCCGCGTCGAGGAGGGCGAGCAGGTCGCGTCGGTCTCCAGGATCGCGAGCGTGCCGGAGGACGGCGGTACGGACGCTCCCGCAGAAGCACAGCCCGCCGCGAAGTGAAGGAACGACGTCGATGGCATCTCCGCGCATCGCGATCTATCCCGGTACGTTCGATCCCGTCACCAATGGGCATCTCGACATCATTTCGCGCGGCGCCAGGCTGGTGGACCGCCTGATCGTCGCGGTGGCCGTGAACGCGGGCAAGGGACCGCTCTTCGAGCTGGCGGAGCGCGTCGCGCTGCTCGAGGATGAGATCGCGCATCTGCCGGCCGACATCGCGGCGCGGATCGAGGTGCGCCCCTTCAAGTCGCTGCTCATGGCGTTCGCGCAGGAATGCGGCGCGCGGATCATCCTGCGCGGCCTGCGCGCGGTCTCCGACTTCGAGTACGAGTTCCAGATGGCCGGGATGAACCATCGCCTCGACGCCTCCGTGGAGACCGTCTTCCTGATGGCCTCGGAGACGCACCAGTTCATCTCCTCGCGCTTCGTGAAGGAGATCGCCCGCCTCGGCGGCGACGTTTCGAGCTTCGTGACCCCGCGCGTGGTGGACCGCATGGCTAGCCGGTTCGCGGCGACGGACGCCGGTCCTGCTGCCGCGGATGCCGCGTCGACGCTGCCGCAGATCGCGCCACGGACGCCGATCTGACTGCGCTGCGCGGCGTTGACCTCCCGGCGGGCCGGCCCTAGTTTCCGGCGCGCTAGCGCCGGATCGCGAGCCCGTAGCTCAATTGGCAGAGCATCGCACTTTTAATGCGGTTGTTCCGGGTTCGAGTCCCGGCGGGCTCACCATCCGGGGCACTCCGGTCCGGGCGCCACGCGCCGTCGCCGGCCTGACGTCCGCAACAACCCCTGCGCTCGAGGACGGTTCGGCGTGAATTCGGTCGTCTCCCTCGCGCTGCCCTTCTTCGGCCTCATCCTCCTCGGCTATGTCTGCGGCCGCCGGCTCCGCTACCCGGAGGCCGGCCTGCAGTGGATGGTCTTCTTCATCATCTACCTCGCGCTGCCGGCGCTGTTCTTCAAGCTCATCGCCGAGGCGCCCTTCGAGCAGTTGAGCAACTGGCCGTTCGTCCTCGGCACCACGCTCTCGACCTTCGCGATCTTCGTCCTGGCCTTCGTCGTCGGCATGGTGGCGCTGCGCGGGCAGGTGCGCGAGGCGACCATCGGCGCGGTCGCCGGCGCCTACTCGAACATCGGCTACATGGGACCGGGCCTGACGCTGGCCGTCTTCGGGCAGGAGGCGATCGTGCCGACAGCCCTGATCTTCGTCTTCGACAACATCCTGCTCTTCACCCTCGTTCCCCTGCTGATGTCGTTCGGCGGGACGCAGAGTGTGAGGGCGCTCGGGATGGCGTGGTTGATC
>VGDA01000397.1 GCA_016869915.1 Alphaproteobacteria bacterium | reverse complement strand
CGTCGAGGTCGAGCGCGACCTCACCGTCCATGGCGAGGAGGTGAAGTTCGGCGGCGGCAAGGTCATCCGCGACGGCATGGGCCAGTCGCAGCGCGGCCGCGCGCAGGGCGCCGTCGACACCGTGATCACCAACGCGCTGATCCTCGACGTGACGGGGATCTACAAGGCCGACATCGGCCTGCGCGACGGCCTCATCCACGCCATCGGCAAGGCGGGCAACCCGGACATCCAGCCCGGCGTCGACATCGTGGTCGGCCCCGGCACCGAGGTGATCGCGGGCGAGAACCGCATCGTCACCGCGGGCGGCATCGACAGCCACATCCACTTCATCTGCCCGCAGCAGGTCGACGACGCGCTGCATTCCGGCGTGACCACGATGCTGGGCGGCGGCACCGGGCCGGCGGCCGGCACGTCGGCAACGACCTGCACGCCGGGACCGTGGCACATGGCGCGCATGCTGGAGGCGGCCGAGGGCCTGCCGATGAACCTCGGCTTCTTCGGCAAGGGCAACGCGTCGGCCGCCGGGCCGCTGGTGGAGATGGTCAAGGCCGGCGCGATCGGCCTCAAGCTGCACGAGGACTGGGGCACGACGCCCAACGCCATCGACGTCTGCCTCTCCGTGGCCGAGAAGATGGACGTCCAGGTGGCGATCCACTCCGACACGCTCAACGAATCCGGTTTCGTCGAGGACACGGTCGCCGCCTTCAAGGGGCGCAACATCCACGCCTTCCACACCGAGGGCGCGGGCGGCGGCCACGCGCCGGACATCATCAAGGTCTGCGGCCTGCCGAACGTCCTGCCGTCCTCGACAAACCCGACGCGGCCCTTCACGGTCAACACGGTCGACGAGCATCTCGACATGCTCATGGTCTGCCACCACCTCGACCCGCGCATCCCCGAGGACGTGGCCTTCGCGGAAAGCCGCATCCGGCGCGAGACGATCGCCGCCGAGGACATCCTCCACGACATCGGCGCCTTCTCGATGATGTCGTCGGACAGCCAGGCGATGGGGCGGGTCGGCGAGGTCGTCATCCGCACCTGGCAGACCGCGCACAAGATGAAGGTCCAGCGCGGCGCGCTTGCGGGCGAGAAGCCGGGCAGCGACAACCTGCGCGTCCGGCGCTACATCGCCAAGTACACGATCAACCCCGCGCTCGCGCACGGCCTCGCGCGCCATGTCGGCTCGGTCGAGGTCGGCAAGCTCGCCGACCTCGTCGTCTGGTCGCCGGCGTTCTTCGGCGTGAAGCCGGAGATGATCCTCAAGTGCGGCATGATCGCCGCCGCGCCAATGGGCGACCCCAACGCCTCGATCCCGACGCCGCAGCCCGTCCACTACCGGCCCATGTTCGGCGCCTTCGGCCGCGCGCTCGCCTCGTCCTGCGTCACCTTCGTCTCCAGGGCGGCGATGCAGTCGGACGTGAAGCGCAAGCTTGGCCTGTCGCGCCGCGTGCTCGCCGCTTCGGGCATCAGGAAGATCACGAAGAAGCACATGCTGCTCAACGACGCGACCCCGCATATCGAGGTGGACCCGGAGACCTACGAGGTGCGCGCCGATGGCGAGCTCCTCGTCTGCGAGCCGGCCAGCGAGCTGCCGATGGCGCAGCGCTACTTCCTGTTCTGACCATGCGCAGGGCGATCGAGGTGGTGCCGAGGGGCACCTGGCCGCTGCGACGCCGGACCGGCGTGGCGACGCTCGACTTCGACAACCGGCACCGGCGGCGCATCGCGCTCGCGACCGACGACGGCGTCGCCTTCCTGCTGGACCTGCCCGAGGCGCGCGTGATGAACGCGGGCGACGGGCTCGTGCTCGAGACCGGCGACGTGATCGAGGTCGCCGCCGCGCCGGAGAAGGTCTGCGACATAGAGGCGGAGAGCGCCGCCGCGCTCGCGCGCCTCGCGTGGCATCTCGGCAACCGGCACCTGCCGGTGGAGATCCTGCCCGGCCGCCTGCGCATCCGCGACGACCACGTGATCGTCGCGATGCTCGAAGGGCTCGGCGCGCGCGTCGCGCGGCTGGAGGCCGCCTTCACGCCCGAGCAGGGCGCCTATGCCCATGGGGGCGAGGGGCGCCATGGCCACGGTCATGGCCACGATCACGGCCACGGCCACGGCCACGGTCATGGACATGGGCATGCGCATGACCATGACCACGATCATGGACATGGGCACCACCGCCATGGCCATCGCCACTGAGATGGCCGGGCCGGAGACGACGCTGCCGAGGCTGCTTGCCTGGATGTCGCCATCCTTCCCGACCGGCGCGTTCAGCTACAGCCATGGCCTGGAGATGGCGGTCGAGGACGGTCGCGTGCGCGACCTGGCGACGCTGGTCGACTACGTGTCGACCGTGCTGGCGCGCGGCGCCGGGCACGCGGATGCCGCGTTCCTGGTGCTCGCGTGGCGCGCCTGCCGGGAGGGCGACGACGACGCGCTCGCGACGATCGCCGAGCGCGCGGCGGCGATGCGCGGCTCCGCCGAGCTCGCGCTCGAGAGCCATGCGCAGGGCCGCGCCTTCCTCGCCACGGTGCGCGCGGCCTGGCCGCGCCCGGCGTTCGCCGCGGCGGGCGACATGCTGGCCGCGCGCGGCATCGAGGTCGCGCATCCCGTGGCGGTCGCCATCGCGGGCGCGGCCTGGGACCTGCCGCTCGAGGCGCTGCTCCTCGCGCATCTTCACGCCGTCGCCGCGAACCTCGTCTCCGCCGGGGTGAGGCTCGTGCCGCTCGGGCAGACCGACGGGCAGCGCGCGATCGCCGCGCTGGAGGAAGAGGCGGCGCGGGCCGCCGCGCGGGCCCTTTCCATCGGGACGATCGACGACGTCTTCTCCACGGCGCCGGCCATCGACCTGCTCTCCATCCGCCACGAAACCCAGTACACGAGGCTGTTCCGCTCATGACCAATCGTTCCTCGACGGGCCCGCTGCGCGTCGGCGTCGGCGGCCCGGTCGGCTCCGGCAAGACCGCGCTCGTCGACGCGCTGTGCAAGTCGATGCGCGAGCGGCTCGACGTCGCGGCGATCACCAACGACATCTACACGAAGGAGGACGCGGAGTTCCTGACGCGCTCGGGCGCGCTCGCGCCGGAGCGCATCATGGGCGTCGAGACGGGCGGCTGCCCGCACACCGCCATCCGCGAGGACGCATCGATCAACCTCGCCGCGGTCGAGCAGATGAACCGCCGCTTCCCCGGCCTCGAGCTGATGTTCATCGAATCCGGCGGCGACAACCTCGCCGCGACCTTCTCCCCGGAACTCGCCGACATCACGATCTACGTGATCGACGTCGCGGCCGGGGAGAAGATCCCGCGCAAGGGAGGGCCGGGCATCACGCGCTCGGACCTGCTGGTCATCAACAAGATCGACCTCGCGCCGCATGTCGGTGCGTCGCTCGAGGTGATGGACCGCGACGCGCGGCGCATGCGCGGCCAGCGCCCGTTCCTGTTCACGAACGTGCGGGCGGGCAGGGGCGTCGACGAGGTCGCCGCGTTCATCTGCGAGGCCGGCGGCCTGCGGCCACGTCCTGCCCGCGGGGCTTGAACCGGGCCGCCGGTTGCGGCTAATTCGCTCGGCCTTTCGCCGAGGGAGAGCACCAGCCATGTCGACGACGCCACACGGCGCCAACGCGCGCGCATCCGACCATGTCCGCGAGGAACGGCTCTGGCAGCGCCACATGGACATGGCGCGCTTCGGTGCGACGCCGAAGGGCGGCGTCAACCGCCAGGCGCTCAGCGCCGAGGATGCGGCCGCGCGCGGGCTGCTGGGAAGCTGGGCCGCCGCGCGTGGCTACGAGGTCTTCACC
>VGDA01000396.1 GCA_016869915.1 Alphaproteobacteria bacterium | reverse complement strand
TGCGGGAACGGGGCGAGGGCGCATGGACTGGACCGACCTGAACTGGCTCAAGCCCATCCTCATGCCGCCCTGGTCGCTGGCGCTCCTCGCCCTTGCCGCGGCGCTCGCCGGCGGTCGCAAGGGCCGCGTCGCCTGCTGCCTCGCGCTGGCGGGATTCCTCGCCCTCGCGACGCTGCCGGTGGCCAATGGCCTCCAGCGCCTTGTCGAGGCCCGCACGCCGGCGCCCGCCGCCTCCCGGCCGCAGGCGGTCGCCGTGCTCTCGGCCGACTACCGCGCGGTGGCCCCGGAATACGGCGAGGCGACGATCGGCCCCGCGACGCTCGCGCGGCTCCGGCACGGCGTCCACCTGCATCGCCGCACCGGCCTGCCGCTGCTGGTCACCGGTGGCGGGACGCCGGAGCGATTCCGGCCCGGCCTCGGGGAGGCGATGCGCATCGCGGCCGAGCGCGACTTCGGCGTGCCGGTGCGCTGGGTCGAGCCCGCGTCGCGCAACACGATGGAGAACGCGAGCCTCAGCGCGCGGATCCTGCTGCCCGAGGGCATCTCCACGGTGCTGCTGGTCACGCATGCCGAGCACATGCCGCGCTCCATGCGCGCCTTCGCCGCGGCGGGGATCGCGTCGGTCCCGGCGCCGGTCGCGTCGGTCGCGCTGGCGGATCCCGAGCCATGGAGCCTCGGCGCCCTGCTGCCGCGGACCCGCGCGCTCGACCGCTCCGCGAGCGCGATCCACGAGCTCGCGGGGATGCTCTGGTACGAGGTCGTCCTGGCCTGGCGCGGCAAGGCGTCCCGCTGAGGCCGTGGCGCTGGCGCGCGGCGGCGTTTGGTGGCAAAGGGGCGTCCGGCCCGGCGCCAATTCCCATCGCCGGGCGCCTTCGCCGCGAGGGAGACGTCCATGAGCGAACGCATCGCCGTCATCGGGCTCGGCTATGTCGGGCTGCCGCTCGCCGTGGCGCTCGCGCGCCACATGCCGGTCGTGGGCTTCGACATCGACGCGGGGCGCATCGCCGAGCTCGCTTCCGGCCATGACCGCACCCGCGAGGTCGAGCCCGCGGCGCTGGCCGCGGCGACCGGCCTGTCCTTCGCGAGCGACGTCGCGGCGATCCGCGGCTGCGGCATGTTCATCGTCACCGTGCCGACGCCGGTCGATGGCTCGAACCGGCCGGACCTCGGCGCGGTGCGCGCGGCCTGCCGCAGCGTCGGCGCGGCGATCGCGCCAGGCGGGATCATGGTCCTCGAGAGCACCGTCTATCCCGGCGTGACCGAGGAGGTCTGCGGCCCGGAGATCGAGCGCGCGTCGGGCCTTTCCTGCGGCCGCGACTTCTTCCTCGGCTACAGCCCCGAGCGCATCAACCCCGGCGACCGCGAGCACACGGTCGAGCGCATCACCAAGGTCGTCGCCGGCCAGACGCCCGAGGCGCTGGAGCGCATCGCCGCGGTCTACGGGAAGGTCACCACGGGCGGCGTGTTCCGCGCGCGCGACATCCGCACCGCCGAGGCCTCGAAGGTGATCGAGAACGCGCAGCGCGACATCAACATCGCCTTCGTGAACGAGATCACGATGATCTTCCAGCGCATCGGCGTCTCGGTGCACGACGTGCTCGCGGCCTCGCGCACGAAGTGGAACTTCCTGCCCTTCTCGCCGGGCCTGGTCGGCGGCCACTGCATCGGCGTCGATCCCTACTACCTCGCGGACCTCGCGCAGCGCCTGGGCCACCATCCCGAGGTGATCCTCGCGGGGCGGCGGATCAACGACCAGATGGGCCTCTACGTCGCCGACCAGGTCGCGCGCGTGCTGGCGCGCCAGCGCCGCGAGCGCCGCGCGGCGCGCATCCTCGTGCTCGGGCTCACCTTCAAGGAGAACGTGCCCGACCTGCGCAACTCCAAGGTCATCGACGTCGTGCGCGGCCTGCGCGACTGGGGGCACGAGGTCGTCGTCCACGACCCGCTGGCCGACCACGACGAGGCGCGCCACGAATACGGCGTCGAGCTCGCCGGCGACCTCGGCGCGCTCGGCCAGTTCGACGGCATCGTCCTCGCGGTCCCGCATCGCGACTACGCCGCCTTCGACGCCGCGCGCATCACCGCCCTCACCGTGCCGGGCGGGCTGGTCGCCGACGTCAAGGGCCTCTGGCGCGGCCTCGCGCTGCCGCCCGACCGCGTGCGCTGGGACCTCTGAGCCTCAGCTCCAGCAGCCGACGCGCAGCACGAAGCGCCGCGCGCGCTCCAGCAGGACATCGGGCGGCAGCGCCTCGCGCGCGTCGCCGTCGCGCGCATGGACGCCGTTGGCGGCGAGGAAGGCGCGCAGCGCGGCCAGGCTGACCGCGAGGCCGATGCGCGGGTCGTTGCGCCCCTCTGGCCCGCTTCCCGGCTCCGGCGCGCGGGCCTGCACCACGCCGATCACCTAGCCGAAGGAATCGAGCAGCGGGCTGCCGCTATGGCCGGGATAGGGCTTGCCGCGGAAGGCGAAGCGCCACTGCGCGGTTGCCGCGGCGCCGGGCGGCACGATCGCGTCGACCGCGCTGGCCGAGGCGCTCGGCTGGCCCAGCAGCGAATGCCCGACCGCCATCGCGCGCAGGTCGGCCGGCCGGCCGGGAAGCGGGCTGAGCGCGGCGACGGCGGCGGGCGCGGCGCGGCCGGTCGCCAGCAGCGCGAGGTCGCTGTCCCGCGCGATGGCGACGACGCGCGCGGCGATGCGCGCGCGGTCGGATCCCGCGACGGTGACGAGCCCGCAGCCGGCGACGACATGGAGGCTGGTCACGACCGAGCCCGACGCGTCGACGAAGAAGCCCGTGCCCGCCATCTTCTCGCGCCGGCCCCGCGCCGGATCCTCGCCGGCGCCTTGCCCCGGCTCGGGCTGCTGGAAGCCGTCGGGGCCGCCGCGCGGGGGCGCGGCGCGGAGCGCCTCGCGCACGCGCGGCGCACGCCCGGCCTCGACCTGCCGCGCCGTCGCGTCGTCGACCACGGTCCCCGCGCAGCGGCCGGGCAGGGCGCGGGCGAGCGATCCGCGCTGCGCGTCGAGGCACCATTGCGCCGCGGCCGGATCCTCGGCCCGGGCGCGCGGCGCCGTGCACGGCACGAAGGCGGCGAGGAGGATCGCGAGCAAGGTGCGGCATGCGCTGGGCATGGGCCGCAGGATCCGCCGGACGCCATCGCGCCGCGAGGGGCGTGACCCGATGTCCCGCGCGCCGCGGCCCGCGCGAGCGGAGTAGGGACCACGTCCTTCGCGCGGTTCCCGGGCGTGCCGCGCCATGCGAGCGTCGCCGTCGACGCAACCGGAAGGGGCATCGCGTGGCCGAGGCGCTTGCGGGGATGATCGAGGCGCTGCGCGCGATCCTCGGCGCGGCGCCGCTGCATGCGGGACTGCTCGCCGCGGTCTTCCCGCTCGCGCTGCTGGCGACGCTCAACCTCCTGGCGCTGCTGCGCGTCGCCCGCCGGGTGGAGGCGTGCCGGCGCGCGGTCGAGGCGCTCGCCGGCCGGATGTCGGAGGCCGACGCCGCGCGGAAGTCGAAAAACGAGGAAGGCCGTCGTATCCTGCGCGCCCTGGTGGACGGGTTCGAGGCGCCGAGCGGCCGCCGCGAGTGACGTCCCGGGGGACAGACACGCGGGAGGGCGTCATGAACAAGATCGCGCGGCCGAGCTTCATTCCCGAGGGCCAGGAGCCCTGGCAATGGGCCGATCCGGTGTGGAGGCAGGTCGTCGACAAGGTCCGCGCCGGGCGCTCGCTCGCGCCGGCGTCGTGGCCGGGCGGGGCGCGCTGCGCCGTCGCGCTGTCCTTCGACTCCGACCACGAGACC
>VGDA01000395.1 GCA_016869915.1 Alphaproteobacteria bacterium | reverse complement strand
CACTGCGTGCCTAGAGTCGTGCGCGGGGGACATGCGTTGAACTACCGATTCAACTTCCGGGACATCTGGGCCCAGACGGACTTCATCCTCGAGGGCATCCTGGTGACCCTCGTGCTTACCGTGGTCACGATGCTCTCGGGCCTCGTCATCGGCACGCTGGGCGCCGCGGCGCGCGTCCACGGACCGCGCTGGCTCTCCGGCATCGTCGCGGCCTATGTCGAGGTGATCCGCAACACGCCGCTGATCGTCCAGCTCTTCCTCGTGTTCTTCGGGCTGCCGAGCGCCGGCATCCGCCTCGACGCGATGACGGCGTCCATGATCGCGCTGGGCATCAACCTCGGCGCCTACTCCACCGAGATCATCCGCGCCGGGCTCGAGGCGATCCCGCGCACGCAGGTCGAGGCCGGGCGCTGCCTCGGCCTGTCGGGCGTCCAGGTGTTCCGCCACGTCGTGCTCTTCCAGGCGATCAAGGTGATCTACCCGGCGCTGTCCAGCCAGTTCGTGCTGCTGATGCTGGCGACCAGCGTCGTCTCGCAGATCTCGGCGCCCGACCTGTTCCACGTCGCCTCGATCATCCAGTCCCGCACCTTCCGCGACTTCGAGATCTACGCCGTCGTCTCGGTGATCTACCTCGCCCTGGCGCTCGCCATGAAGCTCGGCTTCGCGGCGATCCACCATTTCGCCTTCGGCCGCCGATGATCCGCGAATTCGCCGCCATCGACGTCTACTACCTGCTGCTGGCTGCGCGCTGGACGCTGGCGCTCACCGCCCTTGCCTTCGTCGGCGGCGGGCTGTTCGGGATCGTCGTGGCGCTGATGCGCGTCTCCCCGTTCCTGCCGCTGCGCGCGCTCGGCGCCACCTACGTGAACGTCGTGCAGGGCATCCCGCTGCTCGGCTGGCTCTTCGTCTTCTTCTTCGGCCTGCCGATCCTGGCAGGCGTGCAGGTCTCGTCCTGGGTGGCCGCCACGGTCGCCTTCTCCTTCTACGCGGGCGCCTTCCTCGGCGAGATCTGGCGCGGCTGCCTGCAGGCGATCCCGCGACAGCAATGGGAGGCCGGCGCCGCGCTCGGCCTGGGCTTCGGCGAGCAGCTGCGCCACGTCATCGTCCCACAGGCCGTGCGCGTGGCCATCCCGCCGACGGTCGGCTTCCTGGTGCAGCTGATCAAGAACACCTCGCTCGGCGCGGTGATCGGCTTCGTCGAGCTGACCCGCGAGGGGCAGCTCACCAACGCCGCCACCTACCGTCCCTTCACCGTCTACATCGCGGTGGCCGCCATCTACTTCGCGATGTGCTTCCCGCTGACGCAACTGAGCCGGCGGCTCGAGAGGAGGCTGCGTGTCGCTCGTTGAACTCAAGGGCGTCGTCAAGCGCTTCGGGACCAACACCGTCCTCGACGACGTGTCGCTGAAGGTCGAGCCCGGCGAGATCATCGCCGTGATCGGCAGATCGGGCTCGGGCAAGAGCACGATGCTCCGCTGCATCAACGGCCTCGAGCCGGTGCAGGGCGGCAGCGTCGTCGTCGACGGCGAGACGGTCAGCGCCCCGGGCGCGGACCTGCGCGCGCTGCGCCAGCGCGTCGGCATCGTCTTCCAGAGCTACAACCTCTTCCCGCACCTGTCGGTGGAGAAGAACATCACCCTGGCGCCCCGCGTCGTTAAGGGCATGGAGCCCGGCGCCGCGCGCGACCTCGCGCTCGGCGTGCTGCGCCGCGTCGGCCTCGCGGAGAAGATCGACGCCTATCCCGACCAGCTCTCCGGCGGCCAGCAGCAGCGCGTCGCGATCGCGCGGTCGCTCGCGATGCAGCCGAAGCTGATGCTCTTCGACGAGATCACCTCCGCCCTCGATCCCGAGCTGACCGGCGAGGTGCTCAAGGTCCTCGAGCAGGTCGCGGCCGAGGGCATGACGATGATCCTGGTCACCCACGAGATGGGCTTCGCGCGTCGCGTCGCGACTCGCGTCGTCTTCATGCACGAGGGCAGGATCTGGGAGGAAGGCGGCGCGCGCGACGTGCTAGAGAAGCCGCGCACGCCGGAACTCTCGACCTTCCTCGACGCCGTGCTGCACTGAACGCCAACCGCAACTCCAACCAAGGGGAGACGAGACGATGAAGCGCTTCGCGATTGCACTCTTCGCCGCAACGGCCATGCTGGCCGGCGCGGTCCAGGCCAAGGCCGACGCCATGGCCGACATCCTCAAGAAGGGCGTGGTGCGCATCGCCATCCCGCTCGACGTGCCGCCCTTCGGGTCGGTCAACCAGGAGCGCAAGGCCGAGGGCTTCGACCTCGACATGGCGGAGATGGTCGCCAAGGCGCTGGGCGTGAAGCTCGAGGTCCAGCAGGTCACCGGCGCGAACCGTATCCCGTTCCTGCTGACCGACAAGGTCGACATCGTCATCTCGGTGATGGGCCTGACGCCGGAGCGCGCGCGCCAGATCATGTTCACCGCGCCCTACGCCGACACCAACCTCGCCGTGTTCGGGCCGAAGAGCGCCAACGTGAAGGCCGCGTCCGAGCTCGGCAACCTGCGCGTCGTGGCCGCCAAAGGCACGACCCAGGAACTCGGCCTCACCGCGATGAACCCGCGCGCCAACATCATGCGCACCGAGGACGACGCGACCGCAGCGACCGCCTACATCACCGGCCAGGCCGACCTCTTCGCGACCAACAGCCTTATCGTGCCGGACCTGCTGAAGCGCGCGCCTAACAAGGAGTTCGACCTCAAGTTCGTCATCCGCCGCAGCCCCGCGCACATGGGCGTGCGCATGGGCGAGTTCGCCCTGCTGCAGTGGCTCAACAGCTTCATCTTCTTCAACACGATGAACGGCGAGCTCGACCGCCTGCACCAGAAGTGGCTCGGCATGCCGATGCTGCCGCTGCCGACGCTCTGACCGGCCACGGCCGCCGCCGGGATCCCGGCGGCGGCCATCCCCGCGCGCGACGCGCGCGGGCGAACGAATCAAGGGAGAAGACAGACGAAGCGACTGCTCTCGCGCGCCGCGGCCATCCTGGCCGTGGTCGCCTCCACCGCCCTCGGGGCCGCCGAGGCGCGCGCCGACAAGCTCGCCGACATCCTCCAGAAGGGCGTCGTGCGCATCATCGTGTTCGGCGACGTGCCGCCCTTCGGCGCCGTCAATGCGCAGCGCCAGCTCGAGGGCTTCGACATCGACCTCGCCCGGATGGTCGCCGACTCCCTCGGCGTGAAGCTCGAGCTCGTCCAGGCGACCGCCGCCAACCGCATCCCCTACCTGCTGACCGACCGCGCGGACATGAACATCGCCGCGATGTCGGTCACCGCCGAGCGCGCGCGCCAGGTCATGTTCAGCGCGCCCTACGCGGACACCTCGCTCGCCGTCTTCGGCCCCAAGGGCCTCGCGATCAAGTCGCCCGCCGATCTCGGCCGCAACAAGGTCGCCGTCGCCAAGGGCACGACCGAGGACATCGTCCTCTCCGCCGTCGCGCCGGGCGCCGACATCATGCGCACCGAGGACAACGCGACGGCCGTGCAGGCCTATCTCTCCGGGCAGGCCCAGCTCCTGGCCGCGAACAGCGTCGTGGTCGTCGAGCTTGCCAAGCGCCAGCCGGCCAGGGAGTTCGACTTCAAGTTCGCGCTTCGCCGCGCGCCCGCCCACGTGACGATCAGGATGGGCGAGCAGAACCTGCTGCAATGGCTCAACACCTTCATCTTCCAGGCGACGCTCAGCGGCCAGCTCGACGCGCTGCACGTGAAGTGGCTGGGCGGCCCGATCACGGCGCCGCTGCCTCCGCTCTGAGGCGAGGGGAAGGCCCCCATGTCGAGGACGGACTTCGCCCTGGAG
>VGDA01000394.1 GCA_016869915.1 Alphaproteobacteria bacterium | reverse complement strand
CCGCTTCCATGCCACCCGCGTCCCCGTTGTCCGCCATCGCGCGATCATAGACCCTGCGACGCATGACGCCAGAACCCCGGAGCCGCAGGCCATGGTCGCTCATCTGAGGTTGCGCACGCGCGTTGCGGTCGCCGACGCACTGCGCGCCGGCGGCGGCGCGGCCGCGCGTGCGCGCGCCGCCCATCGCGCCGCCTGCGACGCCTTCGGGACCGCATGGGAGGCCGCGCGTGCCGACGTCGAGCGCCAGGGGCCGATCGCCTGCGCGGCGGGCTGCTCGGCCTGCTGCCACCAGCATGTCGCGGTCTCCGCGATCGAGGCCGTCGCGGTGGCCGACGCGATCACAGGCACGCAGCTGGAGGCGTGCGTGCGCGCAGCCGATGCGGCGATGGGGACGCTCGACGCGCCGGCCCGTCGACGCGCGCGCATCCCCTGCCCCTTCCTCGACGCGGACGGCAGCTGCGCGATCCACCTCGCGCGGCCGCTTCGCTGCCGCGGCGTGCATGGACGCGACGCAGCGATCTGCCGCGCGCAGACCGACGATCCCGACGCGGCCGATGCCGAGCGCAGGACGCGCAGCGGCGAGCACCCCGCCTTCCCGCTCGCGCCGGTGCGCCTCGCCGACGCCGTCCTCGCTGGGCTCGCCGAGGCGGGCGCCGAGCGGGGAATCGCCGACGACACGCTCGAGCTGGTCCGCGCCGTCGCGCTCCTGCTCGAGGAGCCCGGGCGAGCGGAGGCGACGATGGCAGGCGCCGACGACCTCGCGGCGGCGCGCCTCGACGTGGCGCGTCGCCCGCCGGTGGCGAGCGCCTGAGCGCGCCTCTATATTCGCGCGCATGATGGAAGACGCGACGATCGGCTACGCCGAGGCCGACACCGACGGACAACGGGTCAAGCTGCACGCCGAGCCGCATTTCGAGGCCATGCGGCGCGCCGGCCGCCTCGCGGCCGAGACCCTCGACATGATCGGCCCGCACGTGCGCGCGGGCGTCTCGACCGGCGACCTGGACCGCATCTGCCACGACTACATCGTCGAGCGCGGCGCGATCCCCGCGCCGCTCGGCTATCGCGGCTTCCCGAAGTCGATCTGCACCTCGGTCAACCACGTCGTCTGCCACGGCATCCCCGGCGACAAGCGCCTGGTCGACGGCGACATCCTCAACATCGACGTGACCGTGATCGTCGACGGCTGGCACGGCGACACCAGCCGCATGTTCCATGTCGGCGACGTCGGCGTGCGGGCGCGCCGCCTCTGCGACGTCACCTACGAGGCGATGATGGCGGGCATCGACGTCGTCCGCCCCGGCGCGACGCTCGGCGACGTCGCGCGCGCCATCCAGGGACATGCCGAGGGCAACAGGTTCTCGGTCGTGCGCGATTTCTGCGGCCACGGCCTCGGCCGCGTCTTCCACGACGCGCCCTCGGTCCTGCACTACCACGACCGCCAGAACCCGCTGATGTCGATGGTGCTGCGCCCCGGCATGTTCTTCACCATCGAGCCGATGATCAACGCGGGCGACTGGCGCGTGAAGCTGCTGAGCGACGGCTGGACGGCGGTCACGCGCGACCGCTCGCTCTCCGCCCAGTTCGAGCACTCGATCGGCGTCACGGAGACGGGCTTCGAGGTCTTCACCGCCTCCCCCGCCGGGCTACACCGTCCGCCCTATACGGCCTAAGCCGGCCACCGCGCCTATCCTCGCCCCCGGAGGGGCGATGGACATCGACGACGCAGGGCCGGACGCGCCGCAGGCCGCGCCGGGACAATCCGGCATGGGCGACGTCGCCGGCCATCGCGCACGGCTGCGCGAGCGCTTCCGGCGTGGCGACGGCGCGGCGCTCGGGGACCAGGACCTGCTCGAGGCGCTTCTCTTCGTCATCCCGCGGCGGGACGTGAGGCCGATCGCGCGCGCGCTGGTCGCGCGCTTCGGCAGCTTCGCGGGCGCCATCTCGGCGCCGCGCGCCGCGCTGCGGGGCATCCCGGGCCTCGGCGAGACGGCGATCGACGCGCTCAAGCTCTCCCGCGAGGCGGCGCTTCGCCTCGCGCGCGAGGAGGTGATGGACCGCCCGGTCCTCTCGTCCTGGGACAAGGTGCTGGCCTATGCGCGCGCGGAGCTCGCGCACGGCGACACCGAGCGCTTCTTCGTCATGTTCCTCGACCGCCGCAACGCGCTGATCGCGGCGGAGGAACGCGGGCGCGGCACGGTCGACCACGCGCCGGTCTACCCGCGCGAGGTCGTGCGCCGCGCGCTGGAGCTCGGCGCGTGCGCGCTGATCCTGCTCCACAACCATCCGTCCGGCGACACGACGCCGTCGCGCGCGGACATCGACATGACGCGCGACGTCGCGCGGGCCTGCGCGGCGGTCGGCATCGGCGTGCACGACCACATCGTCGTCGGCCGCGGCGGCCATGCGAGCCTGCGCGCCCTCGGCTTGATGTGACGGCGGCATGGCGTATGCTCCGCGCGATCCTGCAGGAAGGCGCGGAGGCGGCATGCAACACGGCAAGGACCACGGCCGGGAGGACGCGCACGCGGAGGATCCGCCGGTCGCCGCGCGCGTCAAGGCGCTGGAGGCGATCCTGCTCGAGAAGGGCCTCGTCGATCGCGCGGCGCTCGACGCCTATGTCGACACCTACGAGAACAAGGTCGGGCCACGCAACGGCGCGCGGGTCGTCGCGAAGGCCTGGACCGACCCGGCCTATCTCGACTGGCTTCGGCGCGACGCCAGCGCGGCCATCGCCTCGCTCGGCTACGTGGGTCGCCAAGGCGAGCACATGCGTGTCGTCGAGAACGGCCCGGGCCTGCACAACCTCGTCGTCTGCACGCTCTGCTCCTGCTACCCGTGGCCGGTGCTCGGCCTGCCGCCCGCCTGGTACAAGTCGGCGCCCTATCGCTCGCGCGCGGTCATCGACCCGCGCGGCGTGATGCGCGAGTTCGGCCTCGAACTCGGCGAGGACATCGAGGTCCGGGTCTGGGACTCGACCGCGGAGATCCGCTACCTCGTGCTGCCGGAGCGTCCCGCCGGCACGGTGGGCTGGAGCGAGGAGCGCCTCGCCGCCCTCGTGACCCGCGACGCGATGATCGGCGTCACGAAGGCGCTGTCGCCATGAATGGCGGGCACGACCTCGGCGGCATGCATGGCCTCGGGCCCGTGGCGCCCGAGCGCGACGAGCCCGTCTTCCACGCCGACTGGGAGCGCCGCGCCTTCGCGCTCACGCTCGCGATGGGCGCGCATGGCCGCTGGCACCTGGACCGCTCGCGCTTCGTGCGCGAGGACCGGCATCCGGTCGACTACCTCTCCTCGAGCTACTACGAGCTCTGGGTGAAGGCGCTGGAGCGCCTCGCCGGCGAGGAAGGCTTCCTCGTGCCCGGCGAGGTCGAGGCGGGTCGCGCCCTCGCCACGCCGCCCGCCCATGCGAAGCCGGCCGTGCGCGCGGAGGACGTGCCACGCATCCTCGCGCGCGGCGGCCCGAGCGAACGCCAGGTCACGACGCCCGCCCGCTTCGCGCCCGGCGACCATGTGCGCGTGAAGGTCTTCTCGCCGGCCGGCCATACGCGCGCGCCGCGCTATTGCCGCGGACGCTTCGGCACCATCGTGGCGCTGCATGGCGGCCATGTCTTCCCCGACAGCAACGCCGCGGGCCGCGGCGAGGATCCCAGCCACCTCTACTCCGTGCGCTTCGACGCGCGCGAACTCTGGGGCGCGGACGCGCCTCGGCGCGACGCGGTCTTCATCGACCTCTGGGAGCCCTATCTCGAGGCGGCGCCGTGAGCCTTCCGCCCCTCGAGACCCTGTCGCGCATCCCGCGCGACGCCGAG
>VGDA01000393.1 GCA_016869915.1 Alphaproteobacteria bacterium | reverse complement strand
GCTATCGCGGCAACCTCAAGCGCCGCCTCGAGGTCGCCAACAGGCGCAACGCGCGCGCGGCCGTCATCCTCGGCGAGGACGAGCTCGCGCGCGGCGCCGCCGCCGTGAAGGACCTCGACACCGGCGAGCAGTCGGAGGTCGCCCTCGACCAGCTCGGCGCGCGCCTCGCCCAGCTGCGCTGACATGCGGCGGGCCGTGCGCGCGGCGCCGTCCCGCGGGGCCGGCGCGGGAGTCCTGCGGTGAACATCGACGCCAGCCTCGACGCCGTCCTGCGGCGCCACGACGAGCTCGCCGCCAGGCTGTCCCGGCCGCTGGACGACGCGCGCGAGTTCCAGCGCCTCGCGCGCGAGCATGCCGAGCTCGGGCCGGTGGTCGAGTCGATCCGCGCGCTGTGGCGCGCGCGCGAGGAACTCGCCGACCTCGAGCAGCTCGTCTCCGGCGGAGACGCGGAGATGAAGGCGCTCGCGCAGGAGGAATTCCACGCGCTGAAGGCGCGCCTGCCCGCGATGGAGCGCGAGGTGACGCTCATGCTCCTGCCGAAGGACGCGGCGGACGCGGGCAACGCGATCCTCGAGGTGCGCGCGGGCACGGGCGGCGAGGAGGCCGCGCTCTTCGCCGCCGACCTCTTCCGCATGTACCAGCGCTACGCGGCGCTGCGCGGCTGGCGCTTCGAGGTCATGGAGCTCGCGCAGACCAGCCTCGGCGGCCTCAAGGAGGGCATCGCCTCGATCTCCGGACCCGGCGTCTTCGCGCGGCTCAAGTTCGAATCCGGCGTCCATCGCGTTCAGCGCGTCCCGGCCACGGAGTCCTCTGGCCGCCTGCATACCTCGGCCGCCACGGTCGCGGTGCTGCCGGAGGCCGAGGACATCGACATCCGCATCGAGGAAAAGGACCTGCGCGTCGACGTCTATCGCGCTCAGGGAGCGGGCGGGCAGCACGTCAACACCACCGACAGCGCGGTGCGCATCACGCACCTGCCGAGCGGCATCGTGGTGACGCAGCAGGACGAGAAGTCCCAGCACAAGAACCGCGCCAAGGCGATGAAGATCCTGCGCGCCAGGCTCTACGAGGCCGAGCGCCAGCGGCAGGAAAGCGAGCGCGCCGCGGACCGCCACGAGCAGGTCGGCTCGGGCGACCGCTCGCAGCGCATCCGCACCTACAACTTCCCGCAGGACCGCGTCACCGACCATCGCGTCGAGCTCACGCTCCATCGCATCGACCAGGTCATGGACGGTTCGGCCCTCGACGGACTGGTCGAGGCGCTGGTCGCGGCGGACCAGGCCAGGCGCCTCGCCGAGCTGCCGGCGTGAGCAGCGTGGGAGAGGCGCTGGCCGAGGCGCGGCGCCTCCTCGCCGAGGCGGGCATCCCGTCGGCGGCGCTGGAGGCGCGGCTCCTGCTCGCACGCGCCACGGGGACGCGGCAGGAGACCCTGCTCGGCTGGCCGGAGCGCGACGTGCCGGCCGCGGCGCGCGCGGCGTTCGACGCGCTGGTCGCGCGTCGCGCGCGGCGCGAGCCCTTCGCCCATCTCGTCGGCACGCGCGAGTTCTGGGGGCTGCCCTTCGCGGTCTCGCCGGTCACGCTCGTGCCGCGCCCGGACAGCGAGAGCGTCGTCGAGGCGGCGCTCGAGGCCGTGCCGGATCGCGCCGCGCCGCTGCGCCTCCTCGACATCGGGACGGGCACCGGCTGCCTGCTGCTGGCGCTGCTGCACGAGCTTCCGCACGCGAGCGGGCTTGGCGTCGACATCGTGCCCGCCGCGCTCGAGCTCGCCGCGGCCAACGCCGAAGCGCTCGGCCTGGCGCCGCGCGCGCGCTGGCGGCTCCGCGATGCCTGGATGCCGGGGGACGCGCCCGCCGACATCGTCGTGGCCAATCTCCCCTACATCCCGGAAGGCGAGATCGCCGCGCTCGAGCCGGAGGTCGCGTTCCATGAACCCGCGAGCGCGCTCTCGGGCGGCCCCGACGGGCTCGATGCCTTCCGCGCGATCCTGCCGCTGCTGCCCCGCATCCTCGCGCCCGATGGTCGCGCCTTCCTCGAGGTCGGCGCGGGACAGGCCGGCCCGGTGGAGGCCATCGCGACCGGCATCGAGGGGCTGCGCGTGCTGCCGCGCCGGCGCGACCTCGCCGGGGTGGAGCGGGTGGTCGTCCTGGCGGCAGGGCAGATCGGCCTTGGAAATCCGGCTTCGCCCGCCTAATCTCCGGGTAGTCCTTCCCCAGGGGCAGGACGCATCCGCTCCCCGGCCATGGCCGGGCCCGGTGGCCGCGAGGCGGCCCGGGGCAGGGCGACGAGGCCGGCAGGCGCCGGCGATCCTCGGAAACGCGCAGCCCTGAAGGGGCTTTGGATCAACCTAGACGGTCGGGACACATGAAGCGCCAGCGGGGCCGCCACAGCGGCCGCAAACCACACCACCACCAGCCCCACAACCCGAACCTGCCGATACGATCGCAGACCTTCGATTCGAACGGTCCCGACGTGCGCGTGCGCGGCAATGCCTTCCAGATCCTCGAGAAATACGTGGCGCTGGCGCGCGATGCGCACGCCTCGGGGGATCGCATCGCCGCGGAGAACTACTACCAGCACGCAGAGCACTACTACCGCCTGATCAACGAGAGCGGCGGCTACCAGCAGCAGCGCCAGAACCAGGGCCAGGGCCAGTTCGGCCAGGATGGTCGCTTCGGCCAGGGCGGCGAGGGGCAGGGCGCCGGGCAGCACGGCGGGGGCGGCCAGCACCCGATGCAGGGGCAGGGCGCGCCGCAGGGCGCGACGGTCACCCCGACGGGCTATGCCGCGGCTGCCGCGGCCGCGCCCGCGAACGCCGACGACCAGCAGGACTGACGCGCCGCGCTCAACCCGCCTGCCGGGCGAGCGCGTCCCCCAGGGAGATCGTTCCGCCCGAGAGCACCTCGGCATAGACGCCGCAATCGGCGTGGCCGTAGGCCTGACGCAGGGCAAGCGGAACGTTGAGGTCGCGCGCGCCGCTCGACGGATCCACGTCGGTGGCGGCGCATCGCCGGATCCGCTTCGTCACGCGCAGGCGCGCCGAGCCGATCGCGACCTCGCGGCCGATCCACTCGAACTCCGCCCACGGCGCAAGTCCCTCGACATGGAGGTTGGCGCGGAAGCGCAGCGGGTCGACCGGCGCGCGCATCACGCCCTCAAGGTCGCGCACGCTGGCCAGCCCCACGATCGACACCACGCGCGCCGCCACGTCCGAGAACGTGTGGCCGGGCGCCGAGACGACGCGCGGTTGCCGGCGCAGCGCATCGCCCATGTAGGCTGCGAAGAACTGCTCCAGCACCACGCGCCCCGCCGGCTCCTCGAGGTTTCCGCGCGCGACCTGCTTGCCGTCGCGCTCGATCGACAGCACCGCGGTCGCGGGATCGAAGCGCGTGCGCAGCCGCGCCAGCCTCTCGTCGCGCATCAGCATCAGGAAATTCGTCTTCGCCATCCAGGCTGGCGCCGCGGGATCGAAGCCGCCCGCGCCGACATGCAGCGCGTAGCGGCGATCATGCGGCAGCCCCTCGCCGGGCGACAATTCGACGCGGGCGAGGGGCTCCGGCGAGAGCCCCTTCACCGGATAGCGGTGGATGCTTGCGACGCTCGGTTCCATGGCGGTTTCCTTCGCGGGGCGCGCATGATCCGCGCGGCGCGCCGCATGTCAACCCGCGCCCGGCCTTGCGGCCCGCGCGCCGCCCCTCCATATCGCCGTCGGGCCGCCGTTCCGGGGCCCTCGAACCCGCGTCGCCCGACTGGGGACCATCCGAAAGGCTCGATGCCATGAATCCCGAGATCTACACAGAGCGCTCCCGCGGCTTCCTGCAGGCAGCGCAGACCCT
>VGDA01000392.1 GCA_016869915.1 Alphaproteobacteria bacterium | reverse complement strand
TCGCAGCCGCCGACATGGCGCCCGTCTATGAAGACCTGCGGGACGGAGGTGCGCCCGCCCGCGCGCCGCGTCATCGTCTCGCGCAGGGAGCTGTCGGCGTCCACGTCGTAGTCGACGTAGTCGACGGCCTTGCGGGAGAGCAGGGCCTTGGCGCGGGCGCAGTACCCGCAGAACATGCTGGTGTAGATCTCGACTTTCGCGCTCATGGCGCGCGAGACTAGACGAGCCTGGCGGATCTTTCCAAGGCCTGCAGCCGCGGCCCGCGCGCCACGCGCATCAGGACCAGGGCGTCGACCCCGGCCGCCCCCGCCGCGAGCAGGACCGAGGCGCAGGCCTCGAGCGTCGCGCCCGTCGTGAGGACGTCGTCGACGAGCAGGACGCGGCGCCCGGCCAGCGCCGCGCGGTGCCGCGCGGCCACCTCGAAGGCGCCGGCGACGTTGCGCCGGCGCGCCGCGCGACCGAACCCGCCCTGCGGCGCCGTGCGCCTGCGCCGGACGAGCAGGTCGGGGATGCATCGCCGCCCGCAGTCGCGCGCGACGAGGCGCGCCAGCACGGCCGCCTGGTTGAAGCGTCGCCACGCCAGCCGCGTCCAGTGCAGCGGCACGGGCACGAGCAGGTCCGCCTCGGCCAGCAGCTCCGACCCGGCGGCACGCATCCAGCGCGCGAAGCTCGGCGCGGCATGGAGCGCGTCGCCATGCTTGAGCCTGAGCGCGAGCTCGCGGCTCGCGGGGTCGTAGCGCAGCGCCGCGCGCGTGCGCCGCGGCGCGCCGCGACGCCCCGTGCAGGCAGCGCAGGTCCAGCCCGGCGCCATCGCCTCGGCCGCCGCCGCGGCAGGCAGCCCGCAGGCGGCGCAATGCGGGGGCGCGAGCCAGCGCTGCCGCGCCCAGCAGGCAGCGCAGAGCCCGGGCGTGGCGACGATCGCCTCGCAGGACAGGCAGAGCCGCGGGAGCAGCGCGTCGACGATGCGGGAGAGGATGGCTGGCCCCATGCGAGGGCGAGACTGCAGCCGCGCGCGCCCGTCGCGAAGCGGCGCAGGCGGATTGCGCCGCACGGCCATGGCGGGCTAATCCACGCGCATCATGGCCGAGGCGATGAACGTCTTCGACAGGGCGCTCCTGCGCCGGCGGCGCGCGCGCGCGGCCGCGCGGCTGGGTGACCATGACTTCCTCTTCCGCGCCGGCGCCGAGCGCCTGGCCGACAGGATCGACGACATGCGCGGCGGCTTCGCGCGCGTGCTCGAGCTCGGGGCCCATGGCGCGCTTCTGCGCGAGGCGATCGGCGCGCGGGCGGGCGCGGAGGCCTATGTCGCCGCCGACATCGCCCTGCCCCTCGCCGCCGCGGCGCGCGGCCTTCGCGTCGTCGCCGACGAGGAGGCGCTGCCCTTCGCAGAGGGCGCCTTCGACCTCGTCGTCGCGAATCTCGGCCTGCACTGGATCAACGACCTGCCCGGCGCGCTGATCCAGATGCGCCGCTGCCTGCGGCCGGATGGCCTGCTGCTCGCCTCGATGCTCGGCGGGCGCACGCTCGAGGAACTGCGCGCCTGCCTGCTGGCGGCCGAGGCGGAGGTCGCTGGCGGCGCCAGCCCGCGCGTCTCGCCCTTCGCCGACGCGCGCGACGCGGGCCGGCTGCTGCAGCGCGCGGGCTTCGCCCTGCCGGTGGTCGATGCCGACCTGCTCGACGCGAGCTATCCCGACGCGCTGGCGCTGATGCGCGACCTGCGCGGCATGGGCGAGTCCAACGCGGCCATCGACCGGCGGCGATCCTTCACCCGGCGCGAGGTGCTGCTGCGCGCGGCCGCGATCTATGCCGAGCGCTTCGGCGGGCCGGATGGCCGCGTCAAGGCGAGCTTCGAGATCCTGACGCTGACGGCCTGGGCGCCCGCGCCGTCGCAGCCGCGGCCGCTGCGCCCGGGCAGCGCGGCGGCACGCCTCGCCGACGCGCTGGGGACGGTGGAGACGCCGGCCGGCGAGCGCGCCGGCGACGGCTGAGCCTCAGAGGTAGTCGCGCAGCATCGCCACCAGCGGCACGTCCGCCGGCGGCATCGGATAGTCGGCGAGCCGCAACGGACGCACCCAGGCGAGCAACTGCCCTTCGCGCGGCGCCGGCGTGCCGCGCCAGCGCCGGCACAGGTAGAGCGGCATCAGCAGGTGGAATTCGGGATAGCGATGCGAGGCAAAGGCGAAGGGCGCGAGGCAGGCCGCAGAGATGTCGATGCCCAGTTCCTCCGCGAGCTCGCGCACCAGCGCCGCCTCGGGCGTCTCGCCCTCGCGCAGCTTGCCGCCCGGGAATTCCCAGAGCCCGGCCATCGACTTGCCCGGCGGCCGCTGCGCGACCAGGACGCGCCCGTCGTCGTCGACCAGCGCCGCGGCGGCGACAAGCAGGATGCGCGCGGCCTGCGAGGCCGGCGCGCTCCATCCCGCGGGGACGTCGCCCGCGCAGCCGCCGGCGGCCGTCGCGTCAGCTTCGGTAGCTGCCGTTGATGTCGACATAGCCGTGGGTCAGGTCGCAGGTCCACACGGTCGCGCGGCCCTTGCCCACGCCGATCTCCGCCTCGACGAGGATGTCGCGGCCGGCCATGTGCCGCGCCACCGGCGCCTCGTCGTAGCCCGGCACGAGGTCGCCGCGCCGCGCGATGGTGACGCCGCCGATGCGCACGCTGGTGCGGTCGCGGTCGGCAGGCTGGCCGGACTTGCCGATCGCCATCACCACGCGGCCCCAGTTCGCGTCGCCCGCGGCGATCGCGGTCTTGACGAGCGGCGAGTTGGCGATCGCCAGCGCGACCTTGCGCGCCGAGTCGTCGCTCGCGCCGCCGGACACCCTGATGGTCACGAATTTCTGCGCGCCCTCGCCGTCCTTCGCCACGAGCTGCGCGAGCTCGACCAGCAGGTCCTTCAGCCTGGCGCGGAAGTCCCGCAGCACCGGATCGGCGGCCGAGCGCACCGCGGCATGCGTCGCCTTGCCGGTGGCAGCGAGCAGCACGGTGTCGGAGGTCGAGGTGTCGCCATCGACGGTCATGCAGTTGAACGACGCGTCGGCGCCGTCGCGCAGCAAGGCGCGCAGCACGGATGAGGGCAGCCGCGCGTCGGTGAAGACGTAGCCGAGCATCGTCGCCATGTCCGGCGCGATCATCCCCGAGCCCTTGCAGAAGCCCATGATCGTCACCTCCGTGCGGCCGATGCGCGCCTTGCGCACCGCGGCCTTGGGGAAGGTGTCCGTGGTCATGATGGCGCGCAGCGCGCGCTCCGCCCCGCCGGCGTCGAGCGCGGAGGCGAGCGCGGGCAGCGTCGCCTCGATCTTCTCCACCGGCAGCTTCATGCCGATCACGCCGGTGGAGGAGACGAAGACCTCCCCGGGCGCGCAGCCGAGCAGCGCGGCCGTGCGGCGCGCGGTGCGCTCGACGGCGCGGGCCCCGTCGCGGCCGGTGAAGACGTTGGCGTTGCCGGCGTTGACGACGATGGCGCGCGCGCGGCCGTGCCTCGCCTGCGCGCGGCACCACTCGACCGGCGCCGAGCACATCGTGTTGCGCGTGGTCACTGCCGCGATGGTCGATCCCGCGTCGAGCGCGGCGACCATCAGGTCGTCGCGCCCCTTGTAGCGCATGCCGGTGCAGCCGGCCGCGAAGCGCAGCCCCGCGATGGCGGGAAGCGCCGGCAGCCCGGCGGGAGCGAGCGGGGAGACGGGATGGTTCGCCATGGTCGTTCCTGTGCCGGTGTCGCGACGGGGCCCCGCGCGTCAGCGCGCCGGGGTGCCGTCGGCGTTGAAGCGCTCGATCCTCGCCGCCGCGCGCAGCCTCTCGAGTTCGGCGGCGACGACCTCCCGCGAGATCTGGCTCGTGATC
>VGDA01000391.1 GCA_016869915.1 Alphaproteobacteria bacterium | reverse complement strand
GCGGATCCTGTATTCGCATTCATAGGCGCCGGCGCCCGATAGATGCCGCGCCAGCGCCTCGGCGCGCAGCGTCGCGTCCTCGGGGAAGATGCGCGCGGCGAAGCCGTCGGCGGTGCGCAACGCGGCGAACTGGCCGCCCAGCGCATCCGGGACGGGCGCGAGCCAGTCGAGCGAGCCCGAGCGCACGTCCCACGCATAGGCGATGTCGCCGGCGGCGCCGATCGCCTCGACGAGGCGCCGGTGTTCCATCTCTGCGTCGTCCTCGTTGCCCGAGCCAGCCATCATCGCGTCCAGCGCCTTCTGCCCTTGAACGGGGCGCATTCTCCCCGGCCGCCGTTAACGCATCTTGAATCGCGGGATCGCGTCGCTGGAATGGTTAATTTCCGCTAACCACGAATCCTCGATACGCGACATTGAAGCAAACCATCGAAGGTTTTATATTTCTTCGCGAAGAACCCGGCCGATGCTCGTCCTCACCCTCCCCTCCCCGACGACCCTCCGGGTCCCGCCGCGCACGCAGGAGCGCGCCGCCGGGATGCCCGAGCGCATGCAGGCGGCCGAGCGCGAGTTCGAGGCGCGCGGAGACGATGCGGGCAGCGCACCCGGCCAGCGCGCGCAACCGGCGCGCCTGCTCTTCGGCACGCCGGTGAGCTTCGTCGCGCAGTTCCTCGCGCAGCAGAACCCGCAGCGCGGCGCGCATATCGAGGACTGGCGCGGCGCGCGCGGCGCCTATGCGCGCGCCGAGGGCCTCGCCGCCCCGGCCGCGCAATCGGCAACCGCGATGGGCGGCGGCAGGATATCCTTCCTGCTCTGATCGCGGGCCGCGCCAGCGGCCGCGTCGCGCATCGCAGGACGGCAAGGCCATGAGCACGAAGCACCTGGACATTCCCGAGACCATCTTCGCCTTCGCGGTCCCGCTGCTGCCGGCGCGCGACGTCGACGCGACCGTCTCGTTCTTCGAGGGCGTGCTCGGCTTCCGCCGCAGCCAGTCGCGCGGCGCGCCGACCGAGTTCGCGGCGATCAAGCGCGACGGCGCGGAGATCCACCTCCATCGCAGCGACGACGCGGCGCTGCTCGCGCGCTCCGCCTGCCGCGTGCGCGTCGACGGCATCGACGCGCTCTACGCGCGCTGCGTGAACCGCGGCGTCGTGCATCCCGAGGGCAGGCTCGAGCAGAAACCCTGGGGCAGCCGCGAATTCGCGATGCTCGATCCCGACGGGGTCGTCGTCACCTTCTTCGAGCCGCTGCAGCCCTGAGGAGGGCGCGGCGCGCGCCATGGCCGCAAGCCCGTGCATCGCCGTCTGCAGGCTCGATCCGCTCACGCGCCTGTGCGTCGGCTGCGGCCGCTCGATCGACGAGATCGCGCGCTGGCCGGACCTCGAGGAAGACGAGCGCACGCGGATCGTCGAGCGCCTGCGCGAGGCGCGGCGAAGCGCGGCGGTGGGTCGCCTGCGCTGACCTGTCGCGGGGGGTGCGACGTCCTCGCATCCGGTCATCGCCGCGCAGGAGGTCCAGATTGGCTCCGTCGGGCAACGACAGGAGCGAGGACACCATGAACCACCACCGGCGCCAGACCCTGCACGCGCTCTTCGCGCATCCGATCAGCGCGAACATCTCGATGCACGACGTCGAGAGGGCGCTCGCGCATCTCGGGGCGGAGATCGACAACCGGCAGAAGGCGCGCATCGGCGTCTCGCTGAAGGGCCACACCGCGGTGTTCCACGCGGCGCAGCACCACCTGTCGAAGGACGAGGTCGTGCAGCTGCGCAAGTTCCTGGAGACCTGCGGGATCGACCCGTCGCGCGACTTCCCGGTCTGACGCCGCGGCGGGCGCCGCGCGCCGTCAGGCGCTGAAGTACATGTAGTACTCGTTGGGGTGCGGCAGCCCGCGGTTCACCCGCAGCTGGCGGTTCAGCTCGAGCGCGAGCGCCTCGACGAGCGCGTCGTCGAACACGCCGCCCTCGACGAGGAAGCGGCGATCGGCGTCGAGCGCGACGATCGCCTCGGCGAGATCGAGGGCGAAGCCCTCGGCCGCGCGGCGGCGCACGTCCCAGGTCGCGCCAGACGCGCGGCGCGGGTCGTCGCCGCGCGACGGCCCCGGGTCGAGGCCGCGCAGGACGCCGTCGAGCCCCGCCATCGCGATGGCGGCGATGGCGAGGTACGGATTGGCCGCGGCGTCCGGGAAGCGCAGCTCGAGGCGCAGCGCCCCCGGCGACCGCGCGCGCGGCACGCGGATCGCCGCCGCGCGGTTCGCCTCTCCCCAGGAGAGCGGCGTGCCCGGCGCGTGCAGCTGGGACAGCCTGCGGAAGCTGTTGGTGCCGGGGTTGGCGACCGCGTTGAGCGCGCGCATGTGCGCGAAGACGCCGCCGACGAAGCCGCGCATCAGCGCCTCCCCGCCGGGCGCCGCGAAGAGCGGCGTGCCGCCGCGCCAGAGCGAGACGTTGAGGTGCATGCCCGAGCCCGGCTTGTAGGGCAGCGGCTTGGGCATGAAGGTCGCGCTGCGGCCCGCCGCCGCCGCGGCGTTCAGCACCATCCACTTGCCGAGCTGGATGCGGTCGGCGGCGCGCAGCGCGGGCGCATGGCCGAGCGAGATCTCCTGCTGGCCGGGACCCGCCTCGTGCTGGTGGCCGAGCGGGTCGAGGCCGAGGCGCTCGGCGAGCGCGAGCAGGTCCGCGCGCCAGCCCGCGTCGGCGTCGAGCGGCGCGCCGGCGAGGTGCTGCGAGGCATAGCCGACGCGATGGCCCGGGTTGCCGCCGCGCATCGCGCGCGCGGCGTTCTCCAGCGAGTCGCGCGCCTCCACGCGGAAGGAGCACTCGTCCGACGCGACGCGGAAGCGCACGTCGTCGAAGAGGTAGAACTCCAGCTCCGCGCCGACGCGCAGCTCGTCGGCCACCCCGCTGGCGCTCAGCCGGGCGAGGGCGCGCGCCAGCGTCGCGCGCGGATCCATCGGCGACGCGCCCCGCCCGCCCGGGTCCTGCGCCTCGCCGAAGACGAGGAGCGTGGGCCGCGCGGCGAAGGGATCGCGCAGCGCGGTCGACGGATCGGCCCTGAGCGCGAGGTCCGAGTCCGCAAGGCTGCCCCAGCCCGCGACGTTCGAGGATGCGCAGTACAGCGTGTCCGTCCCCGGCGCGAGGCCGCGCACCCAGGACGTGACGCCGAGCCAGCGCCCGAGCATGTCGGTGAAGCGCAGCGCCACGAGCTCGCAGCCCCTGGCGCGCGCGAGCGCCGCGAGATCGGCGCGTGGAAGACGATCGTCCATGCGCCGGAGGCTCCGCCATGGCGGCCTCGCCTGTCGCGCGGGCAGCAGCGCTAGGCCGGGCGCATTAGCACAGGCGCATCAACACCGGTGCGTCGTCGCCGCGCGGCGCGCGCGACGGATAGGCTCGCGCCCGGAGGTGGGCGATGGGGAACGGCAAGGCGTCGCGCGCATCGCGCCCCGGCATCGCAGCGGCGACCGGGCCGGCGCTCGCCGCGATGGCGTGCCGCCCCGGGCTGCTCGCCGCCTTCCTCGTGCTGGCCCTCCTCGCCACGGCGACCCGCATGCTGCCTGCGCTTGCGATCGGCCTCGTCGTCGACCGCGTCGGCGCCAATCGCGCCCACGCCACGCTCGCCGCGATCGTCATCGGCCTGTGCCTGCTCGCCCTCGCGGAGCTGGCACTCGCCGCGGCGCGCGACGCGGCGGGCGCGCTGCTGCGCGCGCGAGGCGCCTGCGGGATGGAGGGCGCGGCGGCGGACCGGCGCGCGGGCGCGGGCGCGACGCTGGAACTCGTCGAGGCCGGCTCCTGCGTGCCCATCCTCGCGCTGCTGGTGGTGGGAGGTCTCTGCCTCGCCGATGGCCGGATCGGGGCCGTCGCCGCCTGCC
>VGDA01000390.1 GCA_016869915.1 Alphaproteobacteria bacterium | reverse complement strand
GCTCGCCGCCCTGCTTGCCGGCGTGCCGGTCGCGATCGCCATGTCGCTCGCGACGGACCGGGCGAGCCCGGATGCCGTGCTCGCCCTCGGCCTCGCCGCCTTCGGCCTCGTCTTCGCCGCGAACTCGGCGGTGCATTCCTACCTCGTGCTCGCCTATGCCGGGCGCGACGCGGCGGCGGAGGATGTCGGCTTCTACTACGCGGCGAACGCCGCCGGCAGGCTGGTGGGCACGGTGCTCTCCGGCATGCTCGCGACCTCCGGCGGGCTCGTCGCCTGCCTCTGGGGCTCGGCCGCGATGCTCGCCGCCTGCGCGCTCGCCTCGATCGCGCTGCCCGCGTCGCGCGGGCCGCGGCGGGGCCCTTAGCGAGGGGCTTGCCGGGCGCGGGGCCGCGCAGGAGGATGCGCGCCATGAAGCTTTCCGTCCTCGACCAGTCGCCCATCCGCGCCGGCGGCACGCCCGCCGAGGCCATCCGCGAGACGATCGAGCTGGCGCGCCATTGCGACGCGCTCGGCTACCACCGCTACTGGGTCGCCGAACACCACGCCTCGGACGGGCTTGCCGGCACCGCGCCCGAGATCCTCATCACGCGCATCGCCGCGGAGACGCGGAACCTGCGCGTCGGCTCTGGCGGCGTGATGCTCTCGCACTACTCGGCGCTCAAGGTGGCCGAGCAGTTCCGCGTGCTGGAGGCGCTCTACCCGGGACGCATCGACCTCGGCATCGGGCGCGCGCCGGGTTCCGACGGGCGCACCGCGATGGCGCTGCAGACCGGGCCCTACGCGCATGGCGTCGAGCAGTTCCCGCATCGCATGGCCGATCTCGTCGACTGGCTCGCGGGAAGCCTGCCAGCCGACCATCCCTTCGCGAGCGTGAAGGCGCAGCCCGCCGGGCCCACGATGCCCGAGCTCTGGGTGCTCGGCTCGTCGGGCGAGAGCGCGCGCTTCGCCGCGCATTTCGGCCTTGCCTTCAGCCACGCGCATTTCATCACCGCGCAGGGCGGCCTCGAGTCGATGGACCTCTACCGGACCCATTTCCGCGCGTCGCGCGCGCTCGGCGCGCCGATGGGCTCGATCGGCGTCTTCGTGCTTGTCGCCGACACCGAGGCCGAGGCGCAGCGCCTCGCGAGCTCGCGCGACCTCTGGCGCCTGCGCCTCGAGCGCGGCGAGCTGGGGCCGATCCCGACCGTGGAGGAGGCGCTCGCCTATCCCTACACGGACCGCGAGCGCGCGGTCGTCGAGCGCAACCGCCGCCGCCAGATCGTCGGCGCGCCGGAGCAGGCGCGCGCGCAGCTCGAGCAGCTGGTCGCCGCCTACGGCGTCGACGAGGCCATGGTCGTGTCGATCTGCCACGACGCCGGCGCGCGGCGACGCTCCTATGCGCTCCTGGCCGAGGCCTGCGCCATCGCCCCGCGCCGCGAGGCCGCCTGAGGCTGCGGACGCCTCACGCCGCGACGGGGATGTTGTCGAGCAGGCGCACCGTGCCGAGGCGCGCTGCAGCGAGCAGCCGCATCGGTCGCGCGCGGTCGAGGGCGTCGAGCGGCTCGAGGCCCTCCGCCGAGGCAAGCGCCAGGTAGTCCGGGGCGAAGCCGGCGGTGACCAGCCGCGCGCGCCCGGCTGCGAGCGCCGCGGGCACGAGCGCGCCGCCCGCCATCGCGACGGCGGCGTCGCGCATGACCTGGAAGAGGAACGGCGCGACCGCGCGCTCGGACGCGTCGAGGAACCGGTTGCGCGACGACATCGCGAGGCCGTCGGCCTCGCGCATCGTCGGCACGGGCTGGATGCGGATGGGGATGTCGAGGTCGCGTGCCATCCGGGTCACCACCTGCAACTGCTGCCAGTCTTTCTCGCCGAACGCGGCGATGTCGGCGCCGGTCTGCAGGAAGAGCTTGGCGCAGACCGTCGCCACGCCGCGGAAATGCCCGGGCCGCGCGTCGCCCTCGAACCCCCGCGAGGGACCGGCGACCTCGATCGTGCTGCAATTGCGGGGCGGGTACATCGCGTCCACCGGCGGCAGCCAGGCGAGGTCGCAGCCCGCGTCGCGGAGCTTCGCGAGGTCGCCCTCCTCGTCGCGCGGGTAGCGCGCGAGGTCGTCGCCGGCGTTGAACTGCAGCGGGTTGACGAAGATCGACGCCGCCACCGCGTCCGCCCCGGCGGCGCGCGCCGCCGCCAGCAGGGAGAGATGGCCGTCGTGGAGGGCACCCATCGTCGGCACGAGGCCGAGCCGGCGGCCGCCGGCACGCAGGGCCGCGCAGGCCGCGCGCAGCGAGGAGAGGTCCCGGCAGATCTGCATGCGGCGCAACTTGCCGCCTCGGGCATCGCGCGACAAGCGGCGAGCCGAAGCCGGGGAGCCGAAGCCGGGGAGCCGCAAAGCGAAGGGGCCGGCACCGGTTGGCGCCAGCCCCCTCTTTTTTGGTGGAGCCGAACGGGATCGAACCGTCGACCTCGTGAATGCCATTCACGCGCTCTCCCAGCTGAGCTACGGCCCCGGATTCATGTGCCGACGGTCCTGGGAACCGCCGCGGCGGGGGAATAAGCGCCGCCCGCCCCGGCTGTGCAAGCGAAAAATGGAGGGGAGGCCCTCAGCGCTCCTCCCCAGGTTCCTCGGCGCTGTCGACGACGTCCTCGACGTCGTCGGAATCCTCGCCGAGCTCGGAGGTATCCTCGACGACTCCCTCCTCTTCTTCCTTCTCGTCGGCCTCGACCGCGACCTCCTCGTCCTCCGCCGCGGCGGCGGCCGCGCGGGGCGGTGGCGCGGCGACGCGCGTGCGACGATCCTTGGCGAGCGCCTCCGGGTCGAACGCCGCGCCGCATTTCGGGCACAGGATCGGCGACCGGTTCATGTCGTAGAACTTCGCGTTGCAGGAAAGACAGGCCCGCTTGAGACCCCATTCCGCCTTGGCCACGTGCCGTGCTCCCCAACCGAGTGATTCGCGCGGCGAATTCGTCGCCGGCACCGAAAATCGCGCGCCTCTTGCCACGCAGGATCCGGGCTTGTCAATTACGCGGGGCCGCGCGCTCGCGGACGCCGCGCGCATGTGCTAGAGGCGCGCGCGCACTGGCCGCAGACAGGGGTACCAAGGTGAGCAGATCCGACAGCGCGAAGCCCGTCCCGCTCTCCGCGCGCGCGCCCTCCGGGCCGCTGCGCGGGGAGATCCGCGCGCCCGGCGACAAGTCGATCTCGCATCGCGCGCTGATGCTCGGCGGCCTGGCGGTCGGCGAGACCACGATCCACGGGCTGCTCGAGGGCGAGGACGTGCTGCGCACCGCGGCGGCCATGCGCGCCATGGGCGCCGAGGTGTCGCGCGACGACGCCGGCACCTGGCGCGTCCATGGCCGCGGCATCGGCGGCCTCGCCGAGCCCTCCGACGTGCTCGACATGGGCAATGCCGGCACGGGCACGCGGCTCCTGATGGGCGTCGTGGCGACGCATCCCTTCGTCAGCTTCTTCTCCGGCGACGCCAGCCTGCGCTCGCGCCCCATGGCGCGCGTCACGAAGCCGCTCGAGCAGATGGGCGCGCGCTTCGTCTGCCGCGAGGGCGGCAGGCTGCCCACCGCCGTCATCGGGACGGCGCGCCCCGTGCCGATCACCTACCGCCTGCCCGTGGCCTCTGCCCAGGTGAAGTCCGCGATCATCCTCGCCGGCCTCAACACGCCTGGCCGCACGACCGTGGTCGAGCCCGAGCCGACGCGCGACCATACCGAGCTCATGCTCCGCCATTTCGGCGTCGACGTGACGGTCGAGCCGGGACCGGACGGCGATCGCGTCAGCGTCGCCGGCCAGCCGGAGATCACGGGGCGCGTCGTGCGCGTCCCCGGCGACCCCTCCTCCGCCGCCTTCCCGATCGTCGCGGCGCTGCTCGTGCCCGGCTCGGAGGTGAAG
>VGDA01000389.1 GCA_016869915.1 Alphaproteobacteria bacterium | reverse complement strand
GAGCTCCACAAGGGCCTTGGCGTCGACAAGGACTGGGCCTACCGGATCATCAAGCAGGTGGGCAACTACGGCGAGAGCTTCGAGCGGAATGTCGGCCCGAAGACGCCCCTGGGCATCGCGCGCGACGGCAGCCTGAACGCGCTCTGGACCAAGGGCGGGCTGATGTACGCCCCGCCGTTCCGCTGAGCTGAGCGGGTCTTCCTGCGCCGCCGGGTCGCGAGCGACCCCGGCGGCGCGGGTCCTGGCGCCGCGTCCCCGTCTACCGCCACCCCCCGCCGAGAGCGGAGCGAGCGGCCGGCCGGGGACGCGGATACCGGCCCCTCGAACGGACCGGATCTCCCGATGCCCCCCATATCGCTAGGCGTCGACGCACGGCAGGGACGCGCGGCGCAGTGGCTTTACGACAGCCGCTTCCGCTCGATCGTGGCGCAGGCCCTTGTCGTCGGCATCGTCGCGTGGGGCTTCTGGTACCTTGCATCCAACACCCAGGAGAACATGGCTCGCCGCGGCCTCTCCACAGGGTTCGACTTCGTCTTCGGCACGGCCGGCTTCGACATCAGCTGGACGCTGATCCAGATCAGGACGCCTGCGCCCTACATCGACGTCTACAAGGTCGGCATCGTCAACACGCTTGCGGTCTCGATACTCTCGATCGTCTTCGCGACGGTGCTCGGCTTCGCGGTTGGCATGCTGCGCCTCTCGAACAACTGGCTCGTGTCGCGCCTGGCCGGCTGGTACATCGAGGTCCTGCGCAACACGCCCCTCCTGCTCCAGATCTTCTTCTGGTTCATCGGCGTCTTCACGGGCCTGCCGCCGCCGCGCCAGTCCTACCAGCCGGTCGAGGGCTTCGTCCTCAACAACCGCGGCTTCTTCATGCCCGCGCCGGTGGCCGGCGAGACGCTGTGGATCACCGGCGTCGCCTTCCTCGCCGCATGCATCGCGGCCGTCGCGCTCCATCGCTGGGCGCGCGCGCGCCAGGCCGCGACCGGCAAGCGCTTCCCGTCGATCCTCGCCGGGTTCGGGATCGTCATCGGGGCGACCGGCCTGGCCTTCGTCGCGACGGGCATGCCGCTGTCCTGGGACGTTCCAAAGCTGCGCGGGTTCAACTTCACGGGCGGCATGACCGTGCCGCCGGCCTTCTGCGCGCTGCTGATCGCGCTCTCGGTCTATACCTCCTGCTTCATCGCGGAAATGGTCCGCGCGGGCATCCAGTCCGTCAGCCACGGGCAGACCGAAGCCTCGTTCGCGCTCGGGCTCAAGCCCAGCTGGACGACACGCCTCGTGATCGTGCCGCAGGCGATGCGCGCGATCATCCCGCCCCTCATCAGCAGCTACCTCAACGTCACGAAGAACTCCTCGCTGGCCGTCGCGATCGGCTACCCCGACCTCGTTGCGGTGTGGATGCAGACATCGCTGAACCAGTCGGGCCGCGCGATCGAGATCGTCGCGACGACGATGCTGTTCTACATGACCTGCAGCCTGTCGATCTCGCTGCTGCTGAACGTCTACAACCGCCGAATGCAGCTTCGGGAGCGCTGAGATGCCTACCGAGGCCCGCACCCCCGCCCTGGTCTTCCAGGCCAAGCCGTCCCTGCCGCCTCCGCCCTTCACGGTCGGCCCGGTCGCATGGGTGCGCGCGAACCTGTTCTCGGGGCCGGTCAACACGCTGCTCACGCTGGCATCGGCGTGGGGCCTCTACCTGACGCTCGCCGCGTTCCTCGAATGGGCCTGGTTCGACGCCGTGTTCGAGGCGAACTCCCGGCGCGAGTGCCTCGACAAGAGCCCGACCGGCGCATGCTGGGCAGGCGTCCGCGCGAACTGGGGACGGCTCATCTACGGCCCCTACCCGCTTGCCGAGCGCTGGCGCATCGACTTCGCCTTCCTCGCCCTCGTGGCGTGGATGGCGCCGCTCTGGATCCGCGCCGTCACGGGCAAGATCGCGATCGCCGCGTCGGTCGTCTGCGCCTATCCGTTCTTCGCCGGCTACATGTTCCTCGGCGGGTCGCGGGAGGAGACGATGACCGTCCTCTTCCCGGCCGCCGTGCTGGCCGGCGTCGGCGTGCTCGTCCATTCCGCCTGCTGCATCCTTGCCGGCCGGTCGCTGCCCGACCTCCTCCTCCAGCCCTTCGGCGACGGCATCTCCGACAAGTCGCGCACGCGCATCCTCGCCGGCTTCGCCGCGGCCTCCTATGCCCTGGCCTTCGTGGCGACGTCCGGCTTCGCGCTGCCCGAGGTCAAGACGGATCGCTGGGGCGGGCTCTTCCTCACGCTGGTGATCTCCGGGATCGGCATCACCTCCGCGCTGCCCTCCGGCATCCTCCTCGCCCTCGGCCGGCGCAGCACCATGCCGCTGATCCGGCTGCTCTGCGTCTGCTACATCGAGCTCATCCGGTCCGTGCCGCTGATCACGATCCTGTTCATGGCGAAGACGATGTTCCCGCTCTTCATGCCGCAGCACATCGTGGTGGACGAGCTCGTGCGCGCCATCGTGGCGGTCTGCCTCTTCGCGGCGGCCTACATGGCCGAGATCGTGCGCGGCGGGCTTCAGGCCCTGCCCAAGGGCCAGTACGAGGCCGCCGCGGCGGTCGGCCTCAACTACTGGCAGACCACCCTGTTCATCGTGATGCCGCAGGCCCTGAAGGCGATGATCCCGAACATCGTCAGCAACTTCATCGGCCTGTTCAAGGACACGACGCTGGTTGCGATCATCGGGCTCAAGGACCTGATGCTCCAGGTCGACTCCGCGGGCAAGGACCGCGACTGGCTCGGCCTCTTCCGCGAGCCCTATTTCGCGGCGACCGCGATCTACTTCTTCTTCTGCTACTGCATGTCGAAGTACAGCCTCCATCTCGAGCGGAAGCTCTCCGCCGGGAACCGCCGCTGAACCGGACGGGGCATCCCATGGCCGACACGCCCTCCGCCCCCGACCACATCGCGAGCGCGAAGACTTCGCGCGTCGCCGTCGAGATGAAGGGCGTGAACAAGTGGTACGGCCAGTTCCACGTCCTCAAGGACGTCGACCTGGCGGTGAACCAGGGCGAGCGCATCGTGATCTGCGGCCCTTCGGGCTCCGGCAAGTCGACCCTGATCCGCTGCATCAACCGCCTCGAGCAGCACCAGCGCGGCAGCATCGTCGTCGACGGCGTCGAACTCTCCGGCGACCTCAAGGACATCGAGCGCGTCCGCAGCGAGGTCGGGATGGTGTTCCAGCAGTTCAACCTCTTCCCGCACCTCACCGTGCTCGAGAACTGCACGCTCGCGCCGATCTGGGTCCGCAGCATGCCGCGCCGCGAGGCGGAGGGGATCGCGATGGAGTATCTCCGCCGCGTGCGCATCCCCGAGCAGGCCGCGAAGTACCCGGGCCAGCTCTCCGGCGGCCAGCAGCAGCGCGTCGCCATCGCGCGGGCGCTGTGCATGAACCCGAAGATCATGCTGTTCGACGAGCCGACCTCGGCGCTCGACCCGGAGATGATCAAGGAGGTGCTCGACACGATGGTCGAGCTCGCCTCGTCGGGGATGACGATGCTCGTGGTGACGCACGAGATGGCGTTCGCGCGCCGCGTCGCCGATCGCGTGATCTTCATGGACCACGGCGAGATCGTCGAGCAGAACACGCCGGAGGCGTTCTTCGGCGACCCGCGCTACGACAGGACCCGCGCCTTCCTCGGCCAGATCCTGCACGGCTGACACCCGCCCCGCCGGCGGGGCCGGCGGATGCGCGGGAAGGACAGGATCCTCAATGGCCGAGGATCTGGCTCAGGAAGAGCTTGAGGCGCTCGGTGCGCGGGTTGGCGAAGAAGGTCGAGGGCGGCCCCTGCTCGACGATCTCGCCCTTGTCCATGAAAAGGATGCTGTCGGCGACGGTGCGCGCGAAGCCCATCT
>VGDA01000388.1 GCA_016869915.1 Alphaproteobacteria bacterium | reverse complement strand
CGCCGCGCTTCATGCGGCGGAAGACGCCGAGGTCCATCGACTGGTCGGTCGAGGCGTCGTGCACGACGAGGCAGACGAGGAAGTCCGCCTCCGCGATCGCCGCGTCGCGCGACGCGGCGACCGCCGGCGGCGCGACCGACATCGCGTGGGGATCGTGGACCAGCACGCGCATGCCCAGCATCGCGAGCACCTCGGCCATGCGCCTGCCGAGGTTGCCGTAGCCAAGGATGCCGGCGGTGCGGCCGGCCAGCTGGATGCCGGAACGTCGCGCCGGCACCTCGCCGCGGCGATAGGCCATGACGCCCTCGCTCAGCCCGCGCGCGAGGTCGATCATCTGCCCGAGGACGAGCTCGACGACGGCGTCGCGAAAGCCGGGCCCGGCGCGCGTCACCAGGATGCCGGCGCGCGAGGCCTCGGGGATGTCGATGTTGCGCACGTCCATCGCGGCGCGCACGAGCGCCACGGTCGCGGGCAGCCGCGCAACCAGGCCCGCGCCGAAGCGCGTGTTGCGGTCGCTGACGATCGCGACGCAGGCCGCGCCGGCCTCGGCTAGCTCGTCCTCGGTCATCGTGCGCGGCAGGGGATTGAGCACGACGTCGCCCAGCGCGCGCAGTCCATCGAGCGCGGCACCGTAGCGCTGCTCGCGCTCGCCCGCTGGATAGGTGAGAAGGATCCTCGCCATGCCGTCCCTCGTCGCGCGCGTCAGAGCAGGCCGAGGCTGCGCAGTTCCTCGACCATCGCGGCGGGCATGCGGGCGATGTCGCCGCCCGCCTCGCCGATGTCCGCCGGCGCGTCCCCGGCCGCGAGGTAGCGCCAGCCCTGGAAGGGACGCATCGGCTTCGGCATCGTGCGCACGAGCTGCCGGTCGAGCGCGAGCACGGCGCAGGACGTGCCGTCGTCGAGCGTCCCCTGCTCCACCGCCTTCAGCCCTTGGCGTACGCGCACGACGCCCTTGATGACCCAGTAGAGCGACCCGCCGTCGAGCAGTTCCTCGACGCGCTTGGGCATCATCCGCGTGCGGTGGACGACGCCGTGCTTCTCGCCCGCGGCGCGGCGCTGGGCGGAACGGCGCTTCTGCCAGGCGGCGAGTTCCTCGACGTCGTCGATGCCGACGCAGAGCTTCACGATGTGGAGCGGCATGGCGCGAGACTACAGGATGCCGGCCGCGACGGTCAGCGCTTCTGCGGCGGCGACTTCAGCGTCGGGTTGAACGGATCGGGGCCCTTCGCCTTAATCGAGCCGCGCCGCTCGGAAACGAGCAGCTTCAGTTCCTTGCGGCGCCTGCGGCAGGGGCCGACATAGGGGTTCGCGCGGACGAACGGCCGCGGGCGCAGCACGATCTCGCGCAGCCTCAGGCGCATGCTCTCGGCGGTGACCGGCTTGGCCACCATCTCGTTGACGCCCGCGTCGCGCGCGGAACGCACGAGCTTCTCGTCGGCCCTGATGCACATGACGATCGGCATCTGCTGGATGCGGCCGCGCGTGCGGCGCCGGATCGTGGAGACGAAGTCGACGGCGCTGCCCGCGAACGCGTCGTCGATGATCATCAGGTCGATGTGCTCGGAGCGCAGGCGCTCCACGGCCTCGCCCGACGATGCGGCGACGCGCGTCGTGCGCACGCCCATGCGCTCCAGCATGAAGCGCATGGCGTTTCGCCTGGCGAACTCCTCGTCCAGGACAAGTATCGTCAGACGTCCGGGCTCGAAAATCACGTCGCGGGGCTTCCCTGCCGGTCGCGGATGAATACGAGAAGCTCGGCACCCTCGTCCACCTGGTCGCCGGCCCGGTAGCGGACCTCCCCGATCGTGCCGGCCGAGGGCGCAAGCACGCTATGCTCCATCTTCATCGCCTCGAGCACGGCCAGCACCTGCCCGCGCGCCACGCGTTCGCCGGCGGCGACGCGCACCGCCAGGATCTTGCCGGGCATCGGGGCCACGAATCGCCCCTCGCCGTCCTCGTCGCCGCCGGGCGCGCCGAGGCCCGGCGCCAGCGCGAGGCGGACGACGCGGACGCCGTCGTCGACCTCGAGCGCGTCGCCGATGCGGGTCATGCTCGCCTCGAGGACGCGGCCGCCCAGCATGATGCGCGCGCGTCGGCCGTCGCTGCCAGGCATGGGCGCGGCCTCCAGCTCCCCGCCGGGAAGCCCGAGGCACCAGCCGCCCCTCGCGGCGACCGGTGTCGCCTGCACGGCGTGGCGCGACGATCCGTCGTCGACGAACTCGAGCAGGCGGCGGGCGGGGGCGTTGAGGCGCCATCCATCCGTCGCCGCCCACGGGTCGCGCGGCCCCTCGCCGTCCGCGTTCCCCAGCGCGGCGAGCGCGGCGAAGGCCAGCGCCGCGTCGCCCGGCGGCGCGGCCGCGGGCACGAGAAGGTCGCGGCGCCGCGCGATGAACCCCGTGTCGAGCTCGTCGCCGGCCTCCGCGAAGGCCGGATCGCCGGCGACGCGGCGCAGGAAGTCGAGATTGGTCGTCGCCCCGCCGATGCGCAGGCCCGACAGTGCCCCATGCAATCGCCGAAGCGCCGACGCGCGATCGGGCCCGTGGACCACCAGCTTGGCGATCATCGCATCGTAGTCGATCGCCACCGAGTCGCCGGCCTCGAGGCCGGCATCGACGCGGAGCCAGGGCCGTGGCTCGGGCAGGTCGAGGCGGGCGAGCCGGCCCGCCGCGGGCAGGAAGTCGCGCTGCGGGTCCTCGGCATAGATGCGCGCCTCGAAGGCGTGGCCGGAGAGCGCGACCTGCTCCTGCCGCAGCGGCAGCGCCTCGCCCGCCGCGACGCGCAACTGCCATTCGACGAGGTCGAGGCCGGTGACCATCTCCGTGACCGGGTGCTCGACCTGCAGGCGCGTGTTCATCTCCATGAAGAAGAACGAGCCGTCGCGGCCCATGACGAACTCGACGGTCCCCGCGCCCGCATAGCCGACGGAACGCGCCGCGCGCACCGCGGCCTCGCCCATCGCCGCGCGGCGCGCGGCGGTCATGCCCGGCGCGGGCGCCTCCTCGACGACCTTCTGGTGGCGGCGCTGCAGCGTGCAATCGCGCTCGAAGAGGTGGATGCAACCGCCATGCGAGTCCGCGAAGACCTGGACCTCGACGTGGCGCGGGCGGTCGACATAGCGCTCGACCAGCAGCCGGTCGTCGCCGAAGGACGACGCGGCCTCGCGGCGCGCGGAGGCCAGCGCCTCCGCCAGCGCGCCCGATTCGCGCACCAGGCGCATGCCGCGCCCGCCGCCGCCAGCGGACGCCTTGACGAGGACGGGGTAGCCGATGCGCGCCGCCGCGGCGGCGAGCGTCTCGTCGTCCTGCGCGGCGCCGTGGTAGCCCGGGACGACGGGGACGCCGGCCTTCTCCATCAGCGCCTTCGACGCGGCCTTGTCGCCCATCGCGCGGATGGCCGCGGGCGGCGGGCCCACGAAGGAGATGCCTGCCGCGGCGCAGGCCTCGGCGAAGGCCGCGTTCTCGGAAAGGAATCCGTAGCCCGGGTGGATCGCGTCCGCGCCGCAGGCGCGCGCCGCCTCGACCACCGCCCCGATCGACAGGTAGCTCTCGCGCGCCGGCGCCGGGCCGATGCGCAGCGCCTCGTCGGCGCAGCGGACATGCAGCGCGCCGGCGTCGGCGTCGCTGAAGACGGCGGCGGTCCGGATGCCGAGGCGCCGGGCGGTGCGCATGACGCGGCAGGCGATCTCGCCGCGATTGGCGACCAGCAGCTTGCGGAACATCGCTATTCACTCCCGCGCGGGCGCTGGCGCTCGCGCGTGTAGCTGAAGATCTCGGAGAAGCCGACGAGGAGCAGCAACACGCCGAGCACGACCTGCAGGGCCGCCAGCGCGCGCGCCGCATCGCTCGCCGGCACGATGTCGGCGTACCCGACCGTCGCCATGGTGACGATC
>VGDA01000387.1 GCA_016869915.1 Alphaproteobacteria bacterium | reverse complement strand
ATCGCCGGCGCGTGGCCGCCGAGCTCCATCGTCACGCGCTTCATGTGGCGGCCGGCCATCGCCGTCAGCATCTTCCCGACCGCGGTCGAGCCGGTGAAGGAGACCTTGCGGATCGTCGGGTGGTTGATGAGGTACTCGGAGATCTCCGAGGGCACGCCATAGACCAGGTTGACCACGCCGTCCGGCACGCCCGCGTCGAGGAAGGCCTGGAACAGCGCGGCCGGCGCGGCCGGCGTCTCCTCGGGGCACTTCGCGATGATCGAGCAGCCCGTCGCGAGCGCGGCCGACGCCTTGCGCACGATCTGGTTGATCGGGAAGTTCCAGGGCGTGAACGCCGCCACCGGGCCCACCGGCTCCTTGAGCACGAGCTGGTGCACGTTGGGCATGCGCGCCGGGACGACGCGGCCATAGGTGCGGCGGCCCTCCTCGGCGAACCAATCGATGATGTCGCCGGCCAGCATGGCCTCGATCCTGGACTGCGCCAGCGGCTTGCCCTGCTCGAGGGTCATGAGCCTGGCGATGTCGTCGGCGCGCGCGCGCATCAGGTCGGCGGCCTTGCGCATGACCTTCGCGCGGTCGTACGGCGAGACCTTGCGCCAGGCCTCGAAGCCCTTCCTCGCGGCCGCGAGGGCGCGGTCGAGGTCCTCCGTGCCGGCATGGGCGACCGTGCCGATCTGCTCCTCGGTCGCGGGGTTGAGGACGGGGATCGTGCGGCCGCTCGCGGCGGGGCCCCACTTGCCGTCGATCAGAAGCTGCGTGCTCGGGTACATGGCTGCTCCTCGAAGGGGAATCCCGCCCTGCGCGGGGCCCGGACCATGGCCCCGGCTCCCCCGGGATGCAAGCCTCAGCCCGCGCTCCAGCCGGTCTTCAGCCGCGTCGCCTCGAGCCTGTAGATGCCCGTGGTCGCGGGCCCGGCCGCGCCATTGGCGGCGAGTGCCGGGCCCGGCATCGCCGCCGCGACCGCCGCCGCGACGCGCTCGGCGGAGATGCCCTCGACGACCATCACCCAGGGCGGGATGTCGGTGAGGCTGCCGCGCGCCTTCTTCTCGGCCGTCTCGAGCCGCGAGCCGGCCTCGTCGGTGAAGCCGAGATGGGCCCCCAGGATGCCGGTGCGATCGAGGAGCGCCGGGATGGCCTCGTGCAGGAGGTGCCGGCGCAGGCGCTCGCCGCCATCCGCCGTCGCGGCGATGCGCAGCGTGGCCGCGATGCCGCCCTGGCCGATGCCCTGCGAGCCGGCGACGCGGCAGAGCCCGCGCGTGACCTGGCGGAAATGGGCGACCGCGCGCCTCGTCCACGGCGTCGGCGCGTTGAGGCGGCCGAGATAGTCCTGCCCCACCAGGACCTCGAAAGCGTCCACCTCGTAGAGGTTGAAATACGCCTGTCCGTCGCCGCCGACCCGGAGGTAGCGCCGGCCGCGCCGGAAGCCCGGTATGCCGAGCCGCTCGGGCATGTGCTCGCGATGGTGCCAGTCGAGGAACTCCTCGATGCCCTCTGGCGCTATGTCGTGCCATATCGCGACGAAAGCCTCGCCTGCCAGTCCGCTCATCGCCTGCTCCGTTCGCCTCTTCGTGGGGTCAGTAGGTGGCGCGGCCGCCCGAGAGGTCGAACACCGCACCCGTCGAGAAGCTCGCCTCCGGCGAGCATATCCACGCGACCATCGACGCGATCTCCTCCAGTTCGACGAACCGCCCGGATGGGATGCGCGACAGGATGTCGGCGCGCCGCGCGGCGGTGATCTGGCGCGCCATCGCCGTCTCCGCCGCGACCGGCGAGACCACGTTGACGCAGATGTCCTCGGCCGCGAGTTCCTTCGCCATGCTCTTCGCGAGCGCCACCACGCCGGCCTTGGCCGCGGAGTAGGCGGCGCCGAGCGCCATGCCTTCCTTGCCCTGGATCGAGCCCATCAGGACGATCCGCCCCGATCGCCCGTCGCGGGGCAGGCGCAGCATCTCCGCCGCCGCCGCGCGCGCGACGACGAAGCTGCCCGTGAGGTTGACCTCCACGAGCCTGCGGAAATCCGCCGCGTCGAGTTCCGTCGCCGCCACGACCGGGCCGAGTATCCCCGCGCAATGCACCACGCCGCGCGGCCGCGCCGCCGCCATCGCGGCGTCGACGGCGCCCGCATCGGTGACGTCTACCGCGCGCGCGACCGCGCCGGGGAGCCCGCCGCGCGCCGCGTCGAGCGCGGCGCCGCCGAGGTCCCAGAGCTCGACCTCGGCGCCGTCGCGCGCGAGGCGCGCGGCGCAGGCGAGGCCGATGCCGCCCGCGCCGCCGGTCACGACGATCCTCCGCCCCGAAAGGTCGTGGCGGTTCATCGCGGCCACCCTCCCGGGCCCGGCGATCAGCCCCGCGGGGCGTTAGGGACGAACTGGTTCGTGAAGAAGTCCTCGGCCTTCTGGTTGGTCTCCAGGCCCATGTACTGCTTCATGAGTTGGAGCGTCTCGGCCCAGTCCTCCGGCGCCATGTAGCCGATCGGCTTGCCCTGCGAGGCCTTGGACGGCATCAGGCCGATCCCGACCTTCAGCTGCTCGAGGCTCAGCTCGGTCTCGAGGTCCGACTTGACCTTCTGGCCTGCCTTGATCGAGGCCATCGGGTCGGCCATCGCGGCCTCGAAGGAACGCACGGTCGCCTTCACGAAGCGGCGCACGAGGTCGGGGTTGCCGCGGATCGTGTCTTCGTGCGCGTGTATCTGCAGGCCGACCGTGTTCACGCCGAAGGCGGCGTAGCCGAAATTGACCAGCGGCACGCCCTGGCGCGGCAGCGTGATCGACTGGTTGTCGAGGCCGGCCATCAGGGCCTCGACGCGCTTCTCGGCGACGGCGACGTTCTTGCCCGCGCCCTCGACGCGCAGGATGCGGACCTTCTCGCCGTCGACGCCGTTCGCCTTCCACACCGCGGGCAGCAGCTGCAGGCCGGCCTCGCCGGGCGCGGTCGCGATGGTCTTGCCCTCGAGGTCCTTCAGCGTCCGCACGCCCGCGTCGGCGCGCACGCCGATCGCGTAGGGCGACGAACTCGTGATCGACATCACCGCGCGGATGGGCGCGCCCTTGGTCGCGACGTTGATGACGCTTGGTCCGTCGGACAGGCCGAACATGTCGCCCTTCGCGCCCACGGTCTGCGCCGCGCGCACCGAGCCCTGGCCCTCGCCGATCGTCAGGTCGATGCCTTCCTCGCGGTAGTAGCCGCGCTCGAGCCCGAGATGGAACGGCGTGTGGAACCCGTAGAGGATCCAGTTCAGCCGGAACGTCACCTTGTCCTGCGCGAAGGCCGTCGCGGCGCCGAACATGGCCGCGGCGAAGGCGCAGCCGGTGGCAAGGATACGAAGCATCATCGTCTTGTCCTCCCCTTGGGTTGGTGGTCTCAGGTCGTGGCGGATCCGCCCTGCGCGCCGCGTCGCGACACGTGCCAGGGTATCGCCAGCCGCTCGGCGACCTCGACCGCGCCATAGAGGACGAGCCCCATCGCGCAGAGCACGAGGATCGCGCCGAAGGTCATCGGCGTGTCGAAGTTGTTCGTGTATTCCTGGATCTTGTAGCCGAGGCCCCGGTCGGAGGCGACGAACTCGGCGACGACCGCCGCCGTCGCCGCGAGCGCGGCCGCGACCTTGATGCCCGTGAACAGCGTCGGCAGCGCGTGCGGCAGCCGTACCTTCAGGAAGATCCGCCAGCTCCGCGCGCCGGTGGAGCGCGCGAGGTCCATGATCTCGGGATCCACGGACTTGAACGCCGCGATGCTGCTGACCAGCACGGGGAAGAACGACAGCAGGAAGACGATCAGCACCTTCGACGTGAGGCCGTAGCCGATCCAGATCAGGAACAGCGGCGCCACCGCGATCTTCGGCACGATCTGCAGGAAGACGAGCACGGGATAGATGAGTTCCTCGAGGCGCCGGGAGA
>VGDA01000386.1 GCA_016869915.1 Alphaproteobacteria bacterium | reverse complement strand
GGTCTAGAGTTCTGCCAGGAAGTCCTCTGGAGGAACCGCCATGAAGCTCGAGATCAACGGGCAGGTGCGCGAGGTCGACGTCGATCCCGACATGCCGCTGCTCTGGGTCCTGCGCGACACGCTCGCGATGACGGGGACCAAGTACGGGTGCGGCATCGCCCAATGCGGCGCCTGCATGGTGCATGTCGACGGCGTCGCGACGCGCGCCTGCGCCACGCCCGTGGGCACGCTCGAGGGCGCGCGTATCACCACCATCGAGGGGCTCGGCGCGCAGGGCCAGCATCCACTGCAGAAGGCCTGGATCGAGGCGCAGGTGCCGCAATGCGGCTTCTGCCAGTCGGGCCAGATCATGCAGGCCGCGGCACTGCTCCAGGACAAGCCGAAGCCCAGCGACGCCGACATAGACGCCGCGATGGCGGGCAACCTGTGCCGCTGCGGCACCTACCAGCGCATCCGCGACGCCATCCGGCGCGCGGCCGGCGCCTGAGCGGGAGGCATTCCATGACCGTCGCCATCGACCGCCGCGGCTTCCTCGGCGCCACCGGCGCCCTCGTCGTCTCCTTCGCCCTGCCCGCCGCCACGGCGCGCGCGCAGGCCACCGGCGCGCCCGCCGGCCCCGGCAACCTCACCGCCTTCATCGAGCTGCGCCCCGACGGCCATGTCGTGCTGTGGTCGCCGACGGTCGAGATGGGCCAGGGCACGCAGACCGCGCACGCGATGATCATCGCCGACGAGATGGGCGCGGATCCCGCGCGCATCTCGGTCGAGGTGCCGCATCCCTCCGACCCGTTCCGCCGCGAGCTCCCCGGGTCGCGCGCCATGGGCTCGGGCGGGTCCTGGGGCGTGCGCTACTGGTACGAGCCGCTGCGCAAGGCCGCCGCGCAGGCCCGCGCGATGCTGCTCGCCGCCGCGTCCGACAGGCTGGGCGTCCCCGCGGGCGAGCTCGTCGCCGAGGGCGGCAAGGTCTCGCATGCCGCGTCGGGCCGCAGCCTCGGCTTCGGCGAGCTCGCCGCCGCGGCGGCCGCGAAGCCGATCCCGCGCGAGGCCGCGCTCCGGCCCGAGGCGCAGCACAGGTATGTCGGCAAGGGCATCGCGCGCCTCGACACGCCGGCCAAGGTCGACGGCTCGGCGCGCTTCGCGATGGACCTCAAGCTGCCGGGGATGGTCTACGCCTACGCGGTGCTCAGCCCCGTCTTCAAGGGCGACGCCGAGGGCTTCGACGCCACCGAGGCCCGGAAGATCAAGGGCGTCGTCGACGTCGTGAAGGTGCCCGGCGGCGTCGCCGTCGCGGCGGACAACAGCTGGACCGCGATGAAGGCCGCGGAGGCGGTGAAGGTCGCGTGGAAGGCGATGCCGATCGACGACCTCGATTCGGCGAAGCTCGGCACGATGATGCGCGACGGCCTCGCCGCGCAGCAGGCCGCGGTCGCCAAGGCCGAGGGCGAGCTCAACGTCGCCTTCGCCAACGCCGCGAAGTACGTCGTCGCGGACTACGAGGTCCCCTACATCGCGCACACGCCGATGGAGGCTTGGAACTGCACGGTGCGCCAGTCGGGCGACACCTGGGAGATCTGGGCCCCGGTGCAGAACCAGGACCGCATCCTGCAGGCCGCGGCGCGCACGCTGGGCGTCGACGCCGCGAGGATCAGGCTCCACTCGATCATGCCCGGCGGCGGGTATGGCCGCAGGCTCGGCGACGACGGCATCCATGCCGCGCTGGTCGCGGCCAAGGCGCTGGGCCGCCCGGTCAAGCTGTTCTGGAAGCGCGAGGACGAGATCGGCCAGGGCTGGTACCGCCCGGCGCAGATGGCGCGGCTGCGCGCCTCGCTCGACGCCAAGGGCAACATGACGGGGTTCTGGTTCCGCGCTTCGGGTCCGTCGATGCAGACGGAGTTCGCGCCCGCGGGCGTGCGCAACAACATGGACGGCAGCTCGGTCCAGAACATGGCGGAGTGCCGCTACCGCTGGGGCGCCACGCGCATCGACTACGCGATGCGCCACGTGCCCATCCCCTGCGCGCCCTGGCGCGCGGTGGGCGCGACGCAGAACGCGTTCTTCCTCGAGTGCTTCATCGACGAGGTCGCGCAGGCCGCGGGCAAGGACCCGCTGGCGCTGCGCCGCGAGCTGCTCGCCCACGACGCGCGCGCGCTGCGGGTGGTCAACGCCGCGGCGGAGCGCTTCGGCTGGGACAGGCCGCTGGCGCCGGGCCGCGCGAAGGGCATCGCCTATTTCGAGAGCTTCGGCGCGCTGACCGCGCATGTCGCCGAGGTCTCGATCGAGGACAAGCGCCCGCGCGTGCACCGCGTGGTCTGCGCGATCGACTGCGGCAAGGTCGTGATGCCGGACGGCGCGCGCCAGCAGATGGAGGGCGGCATCGTCATGGGCCTGTCCGCCGCGATGGGCGAGAAGGTCTCGATCGCGCGCGGCCGCGCGGTCGAGACCAACTTCGACAGCTACCCGCTGATGCGCTTCGACGAGGCGCCGCGCGTCGAGGTGGTCCTGCTCGAGACGCCCGGCGTCGCGATGGGCGGCATCGGAGAGCCCGGCCTGCCGCCGATCTCGGCGGCGGTCGCCAACGCGCTCTTCCACCTGACCGGCAAGCGCATCCGCAAGCTGCCGATTCTCGACGCGATGGCTACGTGACGGGGCGGCGCGCGCTCCTCGTGGGCGCCGCCGCGCTGCCGCTGCCGGTCCTGGTCCGGCGCCCGGCGCGCGCGGCGCCGCCTCCGGCGCGCATCGCCGCCGAGGTGGCGGCCGTCTTCGGCGCCCGCCCGGTGCGCGACGGGCGGGTCGTCGTCGACCTGCCGGTGATCGCGGAGAGCGGCAACGCCGTGCCGATGACGATCCTGGTCGACTCGCCGATGACGCCGGCGGATTTCTGCCGCGTCGTGCATGTCTTCAACGAGCGCAACCCGCAGCCGCATGTCGCGCGCTTCCTGTTCGGCCCGCGCATGCCGCGCGCCGAGGTCTCGACGCGCATCCGCCTCGCGGCGGCGCAGACGATCTACGCCGTCGCCGAGATGTCGGATGGCGCGCTCTGGGCGGGCCAGGCCGACGTGACGCTCGGCTTCGCCGCCTGCATGGACAATGGCTGAGCCGGCGCGCTGGACCGTCCGCGTCTCGGTGCCGCCGGTCGCGCGGCGCGGCGAGACGATCGAGGTGCGCGCGCTGGTGCGCCATGACATGGAGACCGGGTTCCGCCACGACCATCTCGGCGCGATCGTTCCGCGGGACATCATCACGTTCTTCTCCTGCCGGCACGCCGGCGAGGAGGTCTTCCGCGTCGAGCTCGGCCCGTCGATCGCGGCGAACCCGTTCTTCTCCTTCCCCGCGCGGGCGATGGAGACGGGCGAGTTCGTGTTCTCCTGGACCGATGGAGACGGCCGCGCCCGCGAAGCGCGCGCGCCGATCAAGGTGACCTGAGGCCGGCCCTCAGCTCGTCGCCTGAGGCAGCCCGCGCTGCTGCAGGACCTGGCCGTAGCAGCTGCGCGGGTTCACCCAGGCCGAGGCGGCGCGCGTGCGCGCATTCGCCTCGACATGGTGGACGGTCAGCGCCGCGCCGCGCGGCTGGTCGCCGCGATGCAGGAAGAAGGTCAGGAAGCAGTCGTCGGTGGCGTAGCGCCAGATCTCCGCCGGCCCGTCGCGACGCGTGAAGGTGGACGGGCCGAGCGCGGCCAGCAGGCGCTCGCGCGAGACCCCGACGAGGCGCTCGACGTCACGTTCGGCGGCCGGAGCCGTGGCCGGGGCCATGGCGTTGCGCGAGGCGGGCAGCCCGTCTCCCCCGGCGAACGCGCCGAGGTCGAGGGCGCAGGCACCCGGCGCGAGCGCGATCGCCGCGCAGGCGAAGGCGCGAAGGATCGCCGCGGGGCCCGCCATCCGCCGCGCCGTCAGCCGCCGGAG
>VGDA01000385.1 GCA_016869915.1 Alphaproteobacteria bacterium | reverse complement strand
ACGCCTCGGGCGCAATGTCGGGCTGTCGATGGTCGAGCGTGGACACTGGGATCCAGGCCAGCCGGTGACCGTCCTCAGCGTCGACGGGGCGGAAAGGCCGGGCGCCGTCTCCGGCCTTCCCTTCGCTTGAGGCCATGCCCGCCGGGATGCCCGACGCCAACGCGCTTGGTCGCGCCTGCGCACATCTTGCCGGCACCGCCAGCTTCGAATTGCTGCCCGGCGCGACGGACCAGATACCCGAGCTCGCCCGCCTGCTGCCTGTGGGCACGCGCATCTTCGTGCCACACCTTCCCGGGCCGCCCCTCGGCAACGGCGTGCCGACGCTTGCAGCCCTGCGCGCGGCCGGCTTCGAGCCGGTCGCCCACGTGGCTGCGCGACGGATCGCCAGCCGGAGCGAATTCGGCTCGTTCATGGAGGCGGCGTCCACGGCAGGCGTCCGCGAGATACTTGCGCTCGGGGGTGACCTCGATCCTCCTGCCGGCCCGTTCAAGGAGGCGGCCGACCTCCTGGCGGCGGACATGATCCTCGGCACGGGGATACGGGCCGTCCATTTCGGGGCTTATCCCGACGCGCATCCGCGGATCACGGTGGCGGCGCTTGCCGCCTCGATGCAGCGCAAGTTCGACCTCGCGGCGCGCCTCGGCATCGCGGCCTGGATCGTCACGCAGTTCTCCTTCGAGCCCGAGAACGTAGCCGCGCTCGCGCGGCGGATGCCTGCCGGCAGCCAGGTCCGCCTCGGCATCGCGGGGCCATGCGCCGTCACGACACTGATGCGCTATGCACGGCTCTGCGGGGTGGGGAACTCGCTGCGGGCGGTCGCGAACCTTCGGCACCGGTGCGCTGCAACTGGCCGGGAGCGCGGACCCGACGGCCAGCCTCGAGGCCCTGGTCGCCGCCCTCGGCACGAGCGTGGCGAGCGCCGACGGCCATGGCCTGCATGTCTATACCTTCGGCGGCGCGCGAAGGGCGGCGGCCTGGCTCTCGGCGATGTCGCGGCCACGCGCGGCCCCCTAGCCTCGCGCACTGATCTGGGACAATGTCTCGCTCCTACATAGACGAGACAGGGAACGGCCGCGCAATGTCCGACGCAAAGATCATCGAGACCCTTTCCGGCGTCTCCACCGCCACGATCACGACCATCCTGCTCAAGAAGGGCCTGCGGAACGTCTGGATGCGCGGCACCAAGCCGATCGCGCCGGGCCAGAAGCGCCTCGTCGGGCGCGCCTTCACGCTGCGATTCGTGCCGGCGCGCGAGGACCTCGCGACGCCGGAATCCTGGTCATCGCCGATCTCGACCCGCGCGGCGATCGAGGCGATGCCCGAGGGCTGCATCGCCGTCGTCGACGCGATGGGCCACACGGATGCAGGCATCTTCGGCGACATCCTCTGCGCGCGCATGAGGAAGCGCGGCGTGGCGGGCCTCGTCACCGACGGCGTGGTGCGCGACCTCGCGGGCGTGCTCGGCACCGGCCTGCCGGTGTGGTGCAGCGGCGCCGCGGCGCCGCCCTCGGTCGCCGGCCTGACCTTCGTCGCCTGGCAGCAGCCGATCGGCTGCGGCGGCGTCGCGGTCTTCCCGGACGACTGGGTCCTGGTCGACGACGACGGCGCGGTGCTGATCCCGCAGCAGCTGATCGACGAGGTCTGCGCAGCCGCCCCGGAGCAGGAGCGCATGGAAGGCTGGATCATGGGCGAGGTCGAGAAGGGCGTCGTGCTGCCCGGCCTCTACCCGATGAACGCGGAGACCAAGGCGCGCTACGAGGCGGGCCGCGGCGGCAAGGGCTGAGCAGGCGAGGACCGCGACCGATTCGTCACCGCGACAGCAGGGCGAGCGCCAGGACCCCTGTCCACATTCCAAGGGCGAGTGCGGCGGACAGGTCGGCGAAGCGCCAGTAGGCGTCGGCCAGGATCCCTGCGATCACGGCCTGGGCCCTCTCCTCCGCGATGCCATGACGGCGCCCGAGCAGCACCCATGTCTCGGTGCGCCGATATGGTTTCCGATGCGCACGCGACGCGCGCATGACCAGGATCGTCGTCATCAGCATGGACAGCAGCGCCCCCATCCTGAGGGCGCTTACCGGCCAGCCGATCATCCCGGCCACGCCCGTGGCGATGGCCAGCAACGCGAAGAGGAAGCCGCGTCCCACGGAATGACGCGCGCAGGACCGGATGCGTTCCAGCTCGGGCTCCATCTCGCTCCTCCGCCACCGAGGATCGACGCCGTCCCGGCCAGCGTCAAGCGCTGGAGCGCCGCGCCTCAGGCGATGCGCCAGGCGAGGCCCAGCACGACGAGGAGCACCGCCGACCCGGCCCAGATCCACATGGCGACGGGGCCGGCACGGTCGCCCGTGACGCACTCGTAAAGTGCGGCCGGCACGCCCGCGAGGAGCAGCGTGCCGGTGGCGGTGACGATCATGGACGCGAAGAAGATCGATCCGGCCGAGCCAAGCAGGTAGGGCGGCATCCACACCCAGCTGAAGATCGCGACGATCATCATCGCCGGCGAGATCATGCCATTGAGGGTGGAGACGACGAGCGCCACGGAGAAGATGTGGTGGGGCTTCATGCGCCGTCCGCTAGTTGCCGAGGCTCGGGCTCAAGCCCGCCTGGACGAAGGCGACGAGGAGCAGCGGCCTCACGCCCCAGTACAGCCAGAATGCCGCCACGAGGGGCATGAAGGTCGGGACCACGTAGGAAGGGGTGAGCGCGCCGAAGACGCGCACGGCCCATTCGGTGACCAGGACGAAGCCGCGCCAGATATAGTTGCCGGGCTGGATGGCCGGCACGAACCACGACAGCAGGAACCGCCCGACGCAGGACCAGACGACTGCCGCCAGGGCGTAGTTGAGCACCGAGAAGATGATCTGGGCCGCGGTCATCGCGTTCGCCTCGCGCCACCAAGAAGAAGGGGCGGGGCACCGGAGTGCCCCGCCCCACCATTCAGCCGCTACCGCCTCGGGTCAGTGGGCCGGGCCAGCGCCCGGCGCGAGCTTGACCTCGCCCGAGGGCACGCGGATCGAGTCGATGAACTCCTGCATTTCATTCGTCGCCGGCGCGGCGAACCTGCCGACCAGAAGCTGCGCGATGAACGCAGCAGGGATGCCGAAGATGCCGACCGAGATGTTGTTGATGCCCCAGATATAGGCAACGTCGCGACCACGGATCTTCACGATCTGGATGTCACCCAGCCAACTGAACGCCTGCTTCACCCAGGGGCCGTGGAACTCGGTCGTGTAGAGGAAGAACATGCAGACGAAGAATCCTGCCGCCACTCCCGCCACGCCCGACGCGTTTCCGCAGCGCTTCCACCAGATGCCGAGCACAAGCCCGGCGAACAGGCCGGACGCGGCGATCGAGAAGGCCCAGGACACCAGGAACAGGATGTCCGCGCCGAGCGATCCCGCGGTGTAGGCGGCGATCAGGGCGACGACCATCAGCAGCGCGCGGCTGATGACAAGGCGACGCTTCGTGTCGGCGTTGGGGTCGATCATCTTGTAGTAGACGTCGTGGCTGAGCGCGTTGGCGATCGCGAGCAACAGGCCGTCCGCGGTCGACAGCGCGGCCGCGAGGCCGCCCGCGGCCACCAGGCCCGAGATCACGTAGGGCAGGCCGGCGATCTCCGGCGTCGCGAGAACGATCGCATCCGCGTGGATGCGGAACTCGTTCAGCTGGAGGATGCCGTCGCCGTTGCCGGTGACGCCGCGGCAGAGCGGGAACTGCTGGACCGCATTCGCGGCATCGCAGGCCCCGACCAGCGCGAGGCCCGGGCGGCCCCAGCTCTTGACCCACTCCGGAAGGTTGGCGATCGGCGTGTTGATCAGCCCCTGGTAGACCTCCAGCTTCGCGAAGGCGGCGTAGGCCGGCGCCGTGAAGTAGAGCAGGAAGATGAAGAACAGGCTCCACG
>VGDA01000384.1 GCA_016869915.1 Alphaproteobacteria bacterium | reverse complement strand
ACCCGGAGCAGGACAGACATGGCAAGCCAGTCGATCAAGCGCATCAAGCCAGGCACCCGCATGAGCCAGGCCGTCGTCAGCGGCGGCATCGTCTTCGTCGCGGGCCAGGTCGCCCAGAACCCCGGCACGACGGTCGGCGAGCAGACGGCGCAGATCACCGCCCAGCTCGACGAGCTGCTCGCGGCCGCCGGCTCGCACAAGACCCGCCTCCTCTCCGCCAGCATCTGGCTGACCGACATCTCCACCTTCGCGGAGATGAACGCGGTGTGGGATGCCTGGGTCCCGGCCGACAAGGGCCCGGCCCGCGCCACGGTGGAGGCAAAGCTCGCCGCGCCGCAATACCGCGTCGAGATCGCGGTGACCGCCTCGGTCGGCAAGCCGGTCGTCGCCGCGAAGGCGCGGCCGAAGGCGAAGACGAAGGCGAAGCGCCGCTGAGGCCGTCGCCAAGGACCGCAAGGGCCGGTCCCCGGGAAACCGGGGGCCGGCCTTCTTCGTTCCCGGTCCCGGTCAGCGCGCGATGACGCCCTCGGCGCGCAGGAACTCGAGCAGCGGCAGGAGCGGCAGGCCGAGGATCGTGAAGAAGTCGCCCTCGACGCGCGCGAAGAGTTGCGCGCCCAGCCCCTCGAGCTGGTAGGCACCGACCGATCCAAGCGCCGCGTCCCCGATCGCGGCGACGTAGCGCTCCGCGAAGCCCGCCTCGAAGCCGCGCATCGTCAGCAGCGCGACATCCGTCTCGTCCCAGACCCGCATTCCGTCGCGCATCGCGACCGCCGCGCTGTAGAGCCGGTGGCTCCGTCCGGCCAGCGCCAGGAGTTGCGCCACGGCACGGGCCGGATCCGCGGGCTTGTCGAAATGCCTGCCCTCGCACTCGATCATCGAATCGGCGCCGATGACGAGCGCGCCGGGATGGCGCAGCGACACGCGCGCGGCCTTCAGGTGGGCGAGGCGCAAGGCGATCTCCGCCACCGGCGCGCCGCGCGCGCGCATCTCGTCCTTGACCGCGCCCTCGTCGATGTCGGCGGCGTCGCATTCGACGTCGACGCCGGCATTGGCGAGCATGCCACGGCGCGTCCGGCTCGCCGAGGCGAGGACGACAGGCGTCCGCCTGGCCGGCCCGGGCAATGCTATCTCCATGTCCTCACCTTTCCCGAGGCGGCGTTCCTGGAGCAGCGCGAGGATCGAGGCCGCCGTCTCCTCGATCGAGCGGCGTGATGTCTCGAGCACCGGCCAGCCCCGTGCGCCGAAGAGCCGACGCGCGGCCTGCACCTCCTCGCGCACGCGCTCCGGATCCGTATACCCGGTCTCGCGGTTCTCGTTGAGCAGGCGCAGGCGATTGCGCCGCACCGCCACCAGCGCCGTCGGGTCGTTGGTCAGGCCGACGACGAGCGGCCCGCCTTCCGCGAAGGGCTTGAGCGCGTCGAGCTCCGCCGGCGGCTCCATGCCCGGCACGAGCGGCACGTTCGCGGCCTTGAGGCCACGGTTGGCGAGGTAGATGCAGGTCGGCGTCTTGGAGGAGCGCGACACGCCGACGAGCACGACGTCGGCGTTACGCAGGTCGCCGAGCGCCTGGCCGTCGTCATGCGACATCGCGAAGTCCATCGCCGCGATGCGCGCGAAATAGTCGGCGTCGAGCTGGTGCTGGCGTCCCGGCCTGTGGCCGGCCTCGGCATGCAGGAACTCGCCGAAGGCCTCGAGCACGGGGTCGAGGACGGCGATGCAGGGCACGCCAAGGCGCGAACAGGTCTCGATGAGCCGCGAGCGGATGCGCTGATCGACGAGCGTGAACAGGACGACGCCGCGATCCGCCGCGACGCCCTCAGCGACCTTGTCGACTTGGCGCTCGGTCCGGATCATCGACCAGACATGCTCGATCGGCTCGCAGGACTCGAACTGCACGAGGCAGGCGCGCGCGACGGCGAGATTGGTCTCGCCGGTCGAGTCCGAGACGAGGTGGAGATGGAACTTCTTCATTCACGGGTCCCGCGGGACGAAAAGTGGAACGGGTGGACAAGCCGGCACTTGTCCTCAGCCCGGCCAGAACCACCCCTGATGGCCGGATTCCCTGCCCCTTCCCCCCAACAAGGGGGCTGAATCCGGTGAAGCCTTCGGATCGCGTGGAAAACCCTCATGCGGCGCAGACTGTCCCGTCCATGCACATGCAGTCCATCCATGTTTTACATGTTGAGGGGAAAGCCGAAAACCAACCCGTCCCCAGCCTTGTCCACGTAGTTCCCGGCCGCGGGCCAGGACGTGGATGGATGCGTGGATTGCCACGTGCCTGCCGTGATCCACGTCTTCTACAGGCACCAACCTCATCATCATCTTTTTTCATCGGTCTTCCGTTTTGATGTATTGAACCGCGCGAGATGAAAAGACCCGAGACGCCGCCACGCCCGATCCTCGTCCGCGCGCTCGCAGGCGAGGCGACGTCGCGCGCGCCCTTTTGGTTCATGCGCCAGGCCGGCCGCTACCTGCCCGAATACAGGGCGATCCGGGCGACGGCGCCCGACTTCGTGGCCTTTTGCCTCGACCCCGAGAAGGCATGCGAGGTGACCCTGCAGCCGCTGCGCCGCTTCGGCATGGACGCCGCGATCCTCTTCGCCGACATCCTCCTCGTCCCGCACGCGCTCGGCGCCGGAGTCGCCTTCAAGGCTGGGGAGGGGCCGGTGCTCGAGCCGGTGCGCGACGCGGCCAGCGTCGCGCGCCTCGAGCAGGGCCTCTCCGGCGCCGCCCACGCGCTCGCCCCGGTCTACGAGACGGTTGCGAGGGTGCGCGCCGCGCTGGACCCGGAAAAGACGCTGATCGGCTTCGCCGGCAGCCCCTGGACGGTCGCGACCTACATGGTCGAGGGAGGCGGCGGCCATGACTTCATGCGCGTGCGCGGCCTCGCGCAGCGCGAGCCTGACGTCTTCCAGGGGCTCGTTGACCTGCTCGTCGATGCGACGATCGCCTATCTCGGCCGCCAGGCGGAGGCCGGGGCCGACGCGCTCCAGCTCTTCGACACATGGTCCGGCGTTCTGCCCGCCGCGGGTTTCGAGCGCTGGGTCGTCGCGCCGACCGCGCGCATCGTCAAGGCCCTTCGCGCGCGACATCCAGGCGTCCCGATCATCGGCTTCCCGAGGGGAGCGGGGACGAACCTGAAGCGTTATGCGGAGGCGACCCGCGTCGACGCAATCGGCCTGGATGCCGGCGTGGCGCCAGCCTGGGCGGCCTCGGAACTGCCACGCCACGCATGCCTCCAGGGGAACCTGGACCCTCTTCTCGTCGCGCTGGGCGGAGAGGCCATGGACACCGCGGCGCGCGGCATCCTGCACGCGTGGCGCGATCGTGCCTTCGTGTTCAACCTTGGGCATGGAATCACGCCGGACGTGCCCGTCGCGAATGTCGAGCGGCTGAGCGCGATGCTGCGCGAATGGCGCCGCGAGGAGGCTCCGTGAGGATCGCGATCGCGCTGTTCAACCTCGGCGGGCCCGACGGACCCGACGCGGTGGAGCCCTTCCTGTTCAACCTCTTCTCCGATCCCGCGATCATCCGCGTTCCGGGCTTCGTGCGTGGCTTCCTCGCGCGCCTGATCTCGCGCCGCCGCGCCCCGAAGGCGCGCGGGATCTATGCGCGCATCGGTGGTGGCTCGCCGCTGTTGCCCAATACGCTGGCGCAGGCGCGCGCGCTGGAGGAACAGCTGAAGGACCTCGGCGAGGTTCAGGCCTTTCCCGTGATGCGCTACTGGCATCCGATGACGGCGCAGACCGTGCGCGAGATCGCGCAATACGCGCCCGACCGCGTCGTGCTCCTGCCGCTCTACCCGCAATTCTCGACCACGACGACGGCGTCGAGCCTCGATGCGTGGCGCGAGGAGGCGAAGCGCACGGGCCTCTCCGCGCCAATGCGCACGCTGTGCTGCTATCCCGTCCAGGCAG
>VGDA01000383.1 GCA_016869915.1 Alphaproteobacteria bacterium | reverse complement strand
CGCGTCGCGGCGCCGCTGCCGCCGCACATGCGCGCGACCTGGAAGTTCTTCGGCTTCGAGCCGGGCGCCGGCACCGACGCTCTCCTCGACCGGCGCGATGGCTGAGTCGCGCGCGACGCCGCGCCTCGCGGTCTTCGACTGCGACGGCACGCTGGTCGACAGCCAGCGCGTGATCGTCGGCTGCATGCGCGCGGCGTTCGCCGGGGAAGGCCTGGTGGCCCCGAAGGCGGAGTGCGTGCGCCGCGTCGTCGGCCTGCCGCTCGCCGAATGCGTCGCGCGGCTGGCGCCGGGCGGCGATGCGGCGGCCCATGCTCGGCTCGTCGATGCCTACAAAGAGGCCTTCTACGCGCTGCGGCGCGAGGAGGGCGACCACGAGCCGCTCTACCAGGGCTGCCTCGCGGCGCTCGACGCGCTGGAGGCGCGGGGCTGGATCCTCGGCATAGCCACCGGCAAGGGCAGGCGCGGCCTGCTCGCGGTGCTGGAACGCCACGGCCTCGCCGGGCGTTTCGCCACGATGCAGACCGGCGACGTCGGCCCCGGCAAGCCCCATCCCGCGATGCTGGAGCGCGCTCTGGCGGAGACGGGCATGGACGCCGCCCAGGCGGTGATGATCGGCGACACGAGCTTCGACATGCTCATGGCGCGCAGCGCCGGGGTGCGTGGCATCGGCGTCGCGTGGGGCTATCATGCCCCGGAGGAACTCGAGGCCGCGGGGGCGGACGCCCTGGCTTCCGACTACGCCCATCTCGTCGACCTGCTCGCGAGGGCGTGAGGCGGACCCCGGCCCGGCAGGGAGGTGGACATGCGCAAGCTCGTTCGGATCGCCGCGGCCGTCGTCGTCCTGCTTGTCGCGGGGATAGCGGCGCTCTTCGCCTTCGTCGCCTCGCTCGACCTCGATTCCTACAAGCCGCAGATCGCCGCGCAGGTGAAGGCCGCCACGGGTCGCGACCTCGAGATCCGCGGGCGCATCGCGCCGCGCCTCGGGCTCTCGCCGTCGGTCAGCGTCGAGGGCGTTTCGCTGTCGAACGCGTCCTGGGGCGACAAGCGGCCGATGGCCGCGGTCGAGCGCTTCGAGGCGAAGCTCCAGCTCGTCCCGCTGGTCGCGAGCATGGGACGCAGGATCGTCGTCGATCGCATCGTCCTGCGCGGCGCGGATGTCTGGCTCGAGACGGACGAGCGCGGCCGCGCCAACTGGAAGCTCGAGCCATCGGCCAGCGCGCCCGCGCCCGCGTCCGCGCCCGCGCAGGGCAGGGCGGGCGATCCGCCCGCCGCGCCGCCGCAGGTCGCCGTGCTCGAGGTCGAGCTCGAGCGGGTGCGCGTCTCCTTCAAGGCGGGGCAGGCGGCGCCCCTCGTGCTCGCGCTCGACAAGCTCGCCATGCGCGGCGACACGCCCGAGGGGCCACGCCGCATCGAGGGCAGCGGTAGCTACAACCGCCTCGGTTTCCAGGTCTCGGGCCTCCTCGGATCGGTGGATGCGCTGCTCAAGGGGCCGTTCCCGGTCGACCTCGCGCTGCGCAGCGGCGACCGCGCGGCGCTGCGCGTCTCCGGCACGATCCGCCAGCCCGTCGCGGCGCGCGACTACGAGATGACGCTCGGCCTCGACGCCAGGGAGGTCGCCCGGCTCGGCGACATAGCGGCCGAGGCGGGCGTCGAGGGCGTGTCGGTCCCGGCGCTGGGGCCGCTTGCGGTCCAGCTGCGCCTCGCGGACAGCGCGCCGGCCGGCCGGCCCTCGATCGTCGCCCTGCGCGTCGCGCTCGGTGCCGAGGACGCGCTGCGCGTCGTGGTCGACGGCGCCGTGCGCGACCCGCTCGGCCTGCTCCAGTCGCCGCCGGTCGCGCCCGGCGCGAACATCGCGATCGACGGCAAGGCCGCGGACCTCGCGGCGCTCGCGCGGCGCATGGGCTCCCAGGCGCCGATGTCCGGCCCGTTCGCCCTCGCCGGGCGGATCGCCGACGAGGGCGCCTCCATGGTCGCGCTGCGGGACCTGCGCGTCGATGCGAGGGGGATCGACCTCGCGGGCGACGCCAGCTTCGCCTTCGGTGGCGCGCGGCCCGAGCTGCGCGCGGCGCTCTCCGCGAAGTCGATCGACCTCGCGCAATTCACCGGGCCCGCGCAGGCCCAGCCGGCGCGCCCGGCGCCGCGCGCTGCGCCGGCGCCGTCCGATGGCCGCGTCATTCCGGACGCGGCCCTGCCCTTCGACATGGTCGGCCGCATGGACATCGACATCCGGCTCGATGCCGGCAGCGTGGTCCTCCCGAACGCGCGGCTGGAGAAGCTCGAGCTGCGGGCCGCCGCGAAGGACGGCGCCCTGGCCGTGCGGCCGATGCGATTCGGGCTCGATGGCGGCAGCGTCGCGCTCGAGACGACGATGGTGGCGCGCGATCGCAGCGTTTCCCAGAAGCTGGATGTCTCGGGGCTGGAACTGGGCCGCGTGCTCCAGGACCGCGGCCTCGCGGACTGGTTCCGCGGTGGCGCCATCTCCGCGAAGCTCGACCTGCGCGGCAGCGGCCGGACGCTGCGCGAGGTCGCGGGCAGCCTCTCCGGCGTCGTCGACGTCGACATGGGCCCTGGCACGGCAGGCACGGCGGCGCAGCGACTCGTCGGCGAATGGCTTGCATCGATCGCGCCCGCGCTGGCCCAGGTGCAGGTCGGCACGTCGGTGCGCTGCCTCGCCTACGAGATCGGCTTCCAGGGCGGCGTCGGCACGCTCCGCCAGGGCGCGATCGACACGCAGCTCGTCTCCGTGCGCAGCGCCGGCACGGTGGACCTGCGCGCCGAGCAGCTCGCGCTGCGCACGCAGGTCGGGCCGCTCGGCTTCCGCACGACCGGCGCGCTCGCGGCGCCGCGCAACGCGCTGGACGCGGCCGGCACGCTGCAGGGCGTCGTCGAGGGCGCGGGCGGGCGGGCTGGTGGCGTCGCCAGCGGGGTCCTTGGCGCGCTGGGCGGCGGTGGCGGCCAGCGCCAGGCCGCGGGATGCGGCGGGCAGGCCGCGCCGGGACGCGCGCCGCAGCAGGAGCCGCAGCAGCAGCCCGCCTCGCCGCAGCGTCCCGCGCTGCCCGGGATCCTCCCCAACCCGTTGCGTCGCTGAGGCAGGCGCCATGGGTGAGCCAAAGCCGCCGCCGCGGCGCCCCTACATGTCCGTGCGCGTCGAGGCGCGCGACGGCGCCCATGTCGTACTGCTCGACGCGAAGCCGCTCCGCTCGCCCGCGGGCACGGTGCTGCGCGCGCCGGACGCCGCGCTCGCGCGCGAGATCGCGCGGGAGTGGAGCGGGCAGCCGGCGCGCATCGACATCGCGCGCGCGCCGCTGACGCGATTGCTCGGCACGGCGCTCGACCGCGTGCCTGCCAATCGCGCCGGCATCGAGGCGGAGCTCGCCGCGCATGCGGAAACGGAGCTGGTCTGCCATCGCGCGGACCACCCGCCCGAGCTCGCGCAGCTGCAGTCACGGGCATGGCAGCCATTGCTCGAGTGGTTCGCGCGCACCCATGACGCGCCGCTCTCGGTCACCACGGGCGTGCTCGCCATAGCGCAGCCCGGGGCGAGCCTCGCCGCCATCCGGCGCGCGCTCGCTGCGCTCGACGACTTCCGGCTCACGGGCCTATCGGTCGCCGTTGGCGCGGCGGGCTCGCTGGTGATCGGCGCGGCCCTCGCCGCCGGCCGGATCGGCCCGGCGGAGGCCTTCGACGCGGCTGAACTCGACGCGAGCTTCCAGATCGCGCGCTGGGGCGAGGACGAGGAGGCGACGCGTCGCCGGGCGCAGCTGCGCGCCGACCTCGATCTCGCGGATCGCTGGGCCAGGCTCCTGCCGCAAGCCGCGCCGACGCAGTAGCGCCGCGCCGTCCGGCTCTGCTAATCCTGCGTGGAAAGGGGTTTCCGGCTCATGCAGGACATTCTCGAACGTCTCGCGCGCAAGCGCGACGCG
>VGDA01000382.1 GCA_016869915.1 Alphaproteobacteria bacterium | reverse complement strand
GAGCTGCGCGGCGCGAGGCACGCAGCACGTCCCCTTCCTCGGTCACGAAAGCCATGAAGGCTCCGCTCACCGGGGGCTCGGTCGTCATGCCGTCGCTGGACGTGCCGTTGAAGCGCCAGACCTGGCTGTTCAGCCGGTCGTCCCAGAGATAGCGCTTAGGCGAGGACAGGCCGGTGGCTCCCTCGTTGCCGCGCGCGGCGGCGGAAAGGCGCGTGGCCTCCGGGCCTACGCGCACCGGCGAGAGCCACTGGAAGGCATTGGCGCGGCCGGAGCGCCGGCTCAGCGCGTCCCGGCCGAAGCTGGCGCGCGCGAACTCCACCCGGCTGTCGAAGGGCTCGGCATAGACGCGCTCGGGCGCGGAGAGGTCGCGCTGCCTGAGGACGTAGGAGTTGTTGAGGTTCATGCGCGCGGAGCGGTCGTCCTCGATCAGGATGCCGCAGGTGCGCGAATTGCCGATGTCGAGCACGAGGTCGACGCTGATGGGTTCGTAGGGGCGCGCGGAGGACACAACGTCCACCAGCTTGACCCGGGGCAGCAGGCGCGCCTCGCCGACCAGCGCGAGGAACGCGATGTAGCGCGCCCAGTGCTCGCAGCCATGCGGGAAGTCCTCCGGCCTCAGCGCGCGGCCGGGGCGCTGCGCCTGGCGGAACTCGCGGAAGACCTCCTCGAGCCACTGGGCCATCCAGGGCTCGTTCAGGAACCAGCCATTCGTCTCGCGATCGGGGACGAGCGCGAACTCCGCTGCCCGCTCGCTGTCGGCCGGCGAGATGGCCGTGTAGGGCTTGCCCTCCTCGCGCGGCCGGAGCCCCGTGTCGAAGGCGAGGGTGAGGATGTGGGTGTTGCCGTCGCGGTCCGGCGCGGGCAGGTCGACGATGCGCGCGCGCGCCCAGTTTGTCGGCCCCTTCTCGTGCACCTCGCGGCCGCCGGCGGCCATCGCGGAGACGCGGAAATAGGGCAGCGGGACCCAGCGCCGGACGAAGGGGTCGAGCGCCTGGTTCCGGCCGAGCTGGTACACGTCCTCCGGCGGCGGCGCGGCGCCGCTGACAGGGTCGAGCAGTTCGCCGGCCTCGTCGGCCTGCAGGACGCGCAGCGAGACGAAGCCGCGGCTCGCGTCGGCGCCCGGCGGCAGCGGCTCCTCCCAGAACGACATGTTCGCCCGCGGCAGCCTCTCGAGCGAGAAGGCGATGTCCAGGAACTGGATGCCGCTCTGCGGCACGAGGCTGACCAGCGCGGGGATGCGGCCGGGGGACGTCGTCATCGGCAGGTTTTTCTTCACGAGTGGATTGTTTAATGATGGCAGAGGCACGCCGGGCCGCGCAACACGCCGCCCGCCGGCGGCGGGCGGATGATGCTGGCCGGTTTCCGCTAACCAGTCGCTAACTTCGACGCGCCGGGCTGGATCTTTATTCCGCCCGGGCGCCTCAGGCGGCGACGCGGCGGCGCTCGTCCTCCGGGATCCGCCGGACGATGAACCGGTGCGCGAGGAAGGTCAGCACGCCCATCACGCACACGAACCCCGCCAGCGCCCGCGGCGTGCCGTCGAAGGCGATCGCCACGCCCATGCCCACCAGCGCGCTGGTCGTCGACTGGCAGAAGCCGACCAGCGACGAGGCGGCGCCCGCGGTGCGCGGGAAGGGGGTTAGCGCGCCCGCGATGGCCTGCGGCGCGCTCAGCGCCAGCGAGCACATGTAGAGCATCATCGGCAGCACCAGCGTCGCCACGTGCACGACGCCCGAGAAGGCGAAGCCCGCCAGCAGGATGCCCGCGACCGCCACGCCGCGCGTGCCGTATTCGAGCGTCCTGTCGAGGCCGAGCCGCGGCACGATTCTGCCTGCCAGCGCGTAGCCCGAGATGTTTCCCAGCATGATCGCGCCGAAGACGAGGCCGAAATACTGCATCGGGATTTCCAGCACCTCGACGATCACGAAGGAGACCCCGGAGAGATAGGCGCCCAGCCCGCCGAACAGGAAGCAGTTGACGAGGGCGTAGCCGACGAAGACGCGGCTGCGCGTCAGCGCGACGAAGGTCTCCAGCAGCCGGATCGGCTGGATCGCCTCGGTGTCCTTCGCGCGCACGGACTCGCCGAGGAAGAAGGCGACGCAGGTCAGCAGCACCACCCCGTAGGCGGTGATGAAGACGAAGCTCGCGTGCCAGTCGTAGTTGGCCTGCAGGATGCCGCCGATGATCGGCGCGAGGATCGGCCCGAGGCCGAGCACGATGCCCATCAGCGACAGCACCCGCGCCGCGGCCTCGCGCTCGTGCAGGTCGCGCACCATCGCGCGCGCCAGCACCGGCGCCGCGATCGAGCCAAAGGACTGCAGGAAGCGCGCGACGATCAGCTGGTCGATCGTCTGCGCGAGGATGCAGCCGAGCGAGGCGCCGACATAGAGCGCGAGGCCGCCGAGCAGGACCGGCCTGCGGCCGAAGCGGTCGGAGAGCGGCCCGTAGAAGAGCTGGCCGATCGCGCCGCCGAAGAAGGCAAGGCTGAGCGTGAGCTGCACCGACGCCATGTCGACCTCGAAATGCTCGCGGATCGCGGGCATCGAGGGCAGGTAGGTGTCCGTGGTGAAGGGGCCGACCGTGGTCAGCGCGCCCATCAGGACGATCAGGAGGCGGCTGTCGCGGTGCAGGAACACTCGTTGCGGCCCAGGCTTGCCCGTGGCGATGGCGGGATTGTCATCGCGGCGGGGGTAGCGCGTCCAGTTGGCGTTTGATCTCCGCCGCCACCGGGGCTCCCGGCGGAAGGACCGCGAGGAGCCTCTCCCAGTTGCCGCGCGAGACGGCCCCGTCCCCGCGGCGGGCGCCGTCGAGGCCGAGGAAGAACAGCGCCTGCACGTCGTCCGGGCGCAGGGCCAGGATCCTGCGCAGCGCGTTAAGGAACGCTTCCGACATCGCGTCCGCCGGGCCCGACGGCGCATGGAGTTCCGCGAGCTCGCCGAGCACCTCGAGGTCGTCCGGGGCGAGGGTGGCGGCCCGGGCGGCCGCCTCGCGCGCCGCCTCGATCTCGCCCAGCACGCGGCGCGAGCGCGCCAGGCGGCGCCAGCCCTCGACGTCGCCCGGATTGGCGGCCAGGCGGGCGGCCAGGCCCTCCACCATGCCGCGGATCATCCGCGCCTGCGCGGCCGGGGAGGCCTCGCTGCCGGCCGGCACGGCCTCCTGCCACGGATTGCCGCGCCAGGCATAGGTGCCGAGCGCAAGGAGCGGGGCGACGATGCAGGCGGCAAGCGCCGCGCGCGGCAGGCGCGGCGGCGTCGCGGCGCCATCCGCGCCATCGCCGGGCCGCGCGCGCGCCGCGCCGATCATGCGCCGCGCGATCTCCGCCTTCGCCGCCTCGGCCTCCGCCTCCCCGATCAGGCCCGCGGCGCGCTCGCGCTCCAGCTCGGCCAGCTGGTCGCGATAGATCTCCAGCTCCTGCCCGCCGGGCGCGCCGCCGCCGCCGGGGCGCAGCAGCGCGAGGCAGAGCAGCGCCGCGAGCGCGATGGAGAGGACCGCCGCGACGACGAGCGTCATCGCCCGTCCCCGCGCGCGGCGCCGTCGCCGAGCAGTTCGCGCAGCGCCGCCTGCTCCGCGGCGTCGAGCGGCCGCGCCGCCGCCGCCTCGGCGCGCCGGCGGCGCAGCCGCATCGCGATCCCCGCCAGCGCGGCGGCCAGCACCAGCGCCGGCGTCGCCCAGAGCAATGCGGTGTCCGCGCGCAGCGGTGGCGTCAGGCGCACGTAGTCGCCGTAGCGCGCGACGACATGGGAGAGCACGCGTGCGTCGTCGTCGCCCGCCAGCAGGCGCTCGCGCACGAGGCGGCGCAGGTCGGCGGCGAGCGGCGCGTTGGAATCGTCGATCGACTGGTTCTGGCAGACCTGGCAGCGCAGCTCGCGCGAGATCTCTCTCGCGCGCGTCTCCAGCGCGGGATCGGCGAGGCGCTCGTGGGGCAGG
>VGDA01000381.1 GCA_016869915.1 Alphaproteobacteria bacterium | reverse complement strand
CGCGGGCCGCGCCTCCGGCACGCCGTAGGCCGCCGCGCGCGCGGGCAGCCCACCGAAGACCTGGTCGAGCAGCGCGCCGAGCGCCGCGGCGTCGATGTTGCCGACGGCCCCGACGACGAGGTTGTCGTGCGCCATGCGCCGCGCGAGGAAGCCGCGCATCGCCTCCACCGTGGCACCGCGCACCGAGGCGATTTCCGCCTCAGCGCCCTCGCCATAGGGATGCTCGCCCCAGGCGAGGCGGCCGAAGGCCTCGCGCAGGATCGAGCGCGGATCCTCCTGCTGGCGCTGCAGCCCGGCGAGCGTGCGGGTGCGCACGCGCTCGAGCGCGTCGGCGTCGAAGCGCGGCGCGACGAGCGCGAGGCGCAGCAGTTCCACGCCGCGCGCGCGATGCGCGTCGAGCACGCGCAGGCTGCCCTGGATCGAGTCGGCGGACGCGCCGACGGAGAGCGAGATCGAATGCTCCTGCAGCGCGCGCGCGAAGGCGGTGGCATCGAGGTCGCCGGCCCCTTCGTCCAGCATGTCGACGGCGAGGCGCGCCGCGCCCTGGCCGCCGACGCCCTCGCCCGCCGTGCCGCCGCGGAAGCGGAACTGCATCGACATCAGCGGCAGGGTCCTGTCCTGCACCAGCCAGGCGACGATGCCGCCGGGGGAGACCACGCGCTCGATCTGCATGGCGCCGGCGCGCGGCGCGGCGAGGAGCAGCAGCGCGCAGGCGGCAAGCAGCAGGAGGCGGCGGATCACGTGCGAGGCCTCGGCAGGAGGAACCCGGTGACGCCACGCTCCTCCTGGAGCACGGCGCGCGCCGCGGCGGCGACCTGGGCGGCCGTGACGGCGCCGATGCGCTGCGGCCAGGACTCGATCTCCTCGATCGTCGCGCCGGTCATCAGGTCGGCGCCGATCGCGCGCGGCGCGGTGCCGAGCGAGTCGCGCGACAGGACGGTCGAATCGCGCACCCGCGCCTTGGTGCGCTCCACCTCTTCCTCCGCCACGCCCTCGCGCAGCATCGCGGCGATCTCCTCGTCGAGCGCGCGCTCGACGTCCTCGATCGCGACGCCCGGGCGCGCGGCGACGCTGAAGGAGAAGGTTGAGAGGTCGAAGGCGTCGGGGTTGTAGGAGACGGAGACCGAGGTCGCGAGCTTGCGCTCGAGCACCAGCGCGCGGTGGAAGCGCCCGGCCTGGCCGCTGGCGATGTCGGCGAGCACCTCGAGCGCGGAGACGTGCTGGCTCTCGCCGCGCCGCGCGCTGGGCGCGAGGTAGGTGCGGACCAGCGAGGGCTGGCGCACGCGCTCGTCGCGCAGCGTCACGCGCCGCGCCGCCTGCGGCGACGGCTCCGCCGGGCGCGCGCGCTCGGTCACCTCGCGGCGCGGGATCGGGCCGTAGTGCTGCTCCGCCAGGCGACGGACCTCGTCGGGCGAGACGTCGCCCGCGACGACCAGCACGGCGTTGTTGGGCGCGTACCAGCGGCGATACCAGGCCTCGGCGTCGGCACGGGTGAGGCCGCGGATCTCGTGCTCCCAGCCGATGATCGGCCGGCCATAGGGATGGTTGAGGAAGAGCGCCGCGGCCATCTGCTCGCGCAGGCGCGCGCCGGGCACGTTCTCCACGACCTGGCGCCGCTCCTCGAGGATCACGTCGCGCTCGGTGGCGACGACCTCGTCGGTCAGGACGAGGTTCGCCATGCGGTCGGCCTCCATGCGCATGACGAGGCCGAGGCGATCGCGCGCCACCGACTGGTGGTAGGCGGTGTAGTCCCAGCTCGTGAAGGCGTTGTCGCGTCCGCCATTGCGCGCGACGGTGCGCGAGAACTCCCCCGCCGCCATGCTGCGCGTCGCCTTGAACATCAGGTGCTCGAGGAAGTGCGCGATCCCCGACTTGCCCGGCGGCTCGTCGGCGGCGCCCGCGCGGTACCAGACCATGTGGGTGACGATCGGCGCGCGGCGGTTCTCGACCACCACCACCTGCATGCCATTGTCGAGGAAGAAGCTGGTGGGCTCGAAGACCTGGGCGCGCCCCGTGCCGGGGACGGCTTGCAGGGCGAGGAGGGAAAGCAGGACGAGGAGGATCCGCGCGGTCATGGCGCCAGAGATGCGTCGCGCGGGCCGGGCGGCAAGCGCAGCCGGGGACGCGCTCAGAACAGGCCCTCGAGCAGGCCGCGCTGGCGACGGCGGACGATCGGCGTGTCGCCGGCATTGGCGGCGCGGCCGAGAGCCTGGTTCTCGCGCAGGCGCTGCTGCTCGCGCTCCGCGTCGATGACGGTGCCCGGCGGCTCGGGCTCGCGCCAGAAGATCAGCCTGTCGGTGAAGCTGCGGTCGGCATCGGCCACGGCCCGGGCCTCGCGATCGACGGTCTGGCGGATCGCGGGGTCGGCGCGGTCGGCGCCCGACTTCTCGAGCAGCGCCGCCTCGCCCGCGCTCGCGCGCCCGGCGACTGCACCTGCGCCGGCGGCCGCGCCCGCGCCCGCCCGCGCGCCAGGCCGGCCACCCGTGATGGCGGTACGGGCCTGGTCGGTGGTGGAGCCCTCCTGCGGCCGCGGTGCGCCAGGCGTCGGCGGGCGCAACCCGTAGTCGGGTGGCATGGCGAGCGGCGCGCGGGTCAGGATCTTGAACTCGTCGGGCGGCGCCTTGTCCCAGCCGACGGCGCGGCGCGCCTCCGAGCAGCCCCCGAGCCCCAGCGCGAGGAGGAGGACCGGAACGGCAAGGACATTGCGGGAAGCCCCGGAAAACCGCATGGGCGCCTATTTAGCGGAGGGTTTGGGCGCAAACAAGGCATCGAGCAGGAGCAGTCCCGCCCCCGCCACGATCGCCGCGTCCGCGACGTTGAAGGCCGGCCAGTGCCAGCCGCCGGCATGCAGGTCGACGAAGTCGAAGACCGCCCCGAAGCGGATCCTGTCGACGACGTTGCCGAGCGCCCCGCCGATGACGAGGCCGAGCGCCGCCGCCACCAGGCGCGAGGGCGCGCGCGCCATCCACCATGCCATCGCCGCGGTGATCGCGAGCGCGACCAGGACAAGGATCCAGGCCGAATCGTCCGAACCGCGGTTGAACATCCCGAAGCTGACGCCGTGGTTCCAGACCACGACGAAGTTCAGGAAGGGGGCGACCTCGACGACCGGGCCGCGCGGCAGCGGGACCGGCGCGCGGTCCCAGAAGGCGAGGCCGGTCAGCCAGCCGTAGAAGCCCCATTTCGTCGCCTGGTCGAGGAGCGCGATAAGCGCGGCGAGGCGCAGGCCGAGGCGCAGCATGCCCCTCACCCCGCCGGCGCGGCGTCGACCGCGTCGGCGCAGCGCATGCAGAGCATCTTGTGATGCGCATGGGTGCCGACCTCGGGCAGGACCTTCCAGCAGCGCTGGCACTTCCCGCCCTCCGCGGCGCGGAAGCCGACCGCGATGTCAGGCTGGTCCGGCAGGCGGAACAGAGCGGGATCCGCCGGCACGGGGCCGACCTCGAGCGCGTGGCCCGAGGTGATGAAGACCTCGTCGAGGTCGAGCCCGGCGAGCGCCGCGGCGGCGTCCGGCGAGACATGCACGACCGGCGAGGCCTGGAGGCTGGAGCCGATCTCCTTGCGCTCGCGCGCCTTCTCGAGGCACCCCGTGACCGCGCGGCGCAGGTCGCGCACGCGCCGCCAGCGCGCCGCCAGCGCCTCGTCGCGCCAGGCCGCGGGGATCTCGGGGAAGAGCTCGAGATGCACGCTCGATCCATCTCCGGGATGCATGGCGAGCCACGCATCCTCGGCGGTGAAGCACAGCACCGGCGCCAGCCAGCGCACGATGCAGTCGAACACCGTGGCCATCGTGCTGCGCGTCGCGCGGCGGCGAGGGGAATCCGCGCGGTCGCAGTAGAGTGCGTCCTTGCGGATGTCGAAGTAGAAGGCGGAGAGGTCGACCGCGCAGAAATTGTGGAGCGCGGAGAAGAAGGGATTGAACTCGTAGGTCGCG
>VGDA01000380.1 GCA_016869915.1 Alphaproteobacteria bacterium | reverse complement strand
GCGCTGGTTCTCCTGCCGATCGTCGAGCGGCGAGACCTCGATCGTCGCGCCGGCGGCGACGGGGTCGAAGGAGCGCGCGGTGACGCGGCCCGGCTGCGGCTGCTGCGCGGTCGCCTCGCCCGGGCGCAGCGAAAGGCCCGCGAGCAGCGGCAGCGCGGAGGCGATGAACAGGCGGCGTGCGATCACTCTTGCCTTCATGGGATGGCGACCGGGCGCAGCATGGCGCAGAACCCGGCCGCCGTCATGCCGCGCGGACGCGACGGGGCCGCGATGCCGCGGCGGCGTGCCAAGGGATCCGCGCGGCGCTATGCTGTGGCCACGCTAGGGAGGGGCGGGGGATGGACGGAATGGATACCGGCGCGCGCGGTCCGCTCGATGAGGACCAGGTGGCGGCCTACAGGCGCGATGGCTACACGGTCCTCAGGGGCGCGATTGGCCCGCGGCTCGTCGCCGCCTGCGTCGACGCGATCACCGGCCTCGCGAGCGGCGCTATCCCCTCGCGCTCGACCGAGATCGCGCTCGAGGCCGGCGTCGACGCCGCCAGCCTGCGGCCCGAGGAGCGGCAGGACCACATCCGCAAGTTCGCCTGGTTCGTCGAGGATTCCGAGGCCCTGCACGCCGCCGCGATGGCGCCGCGCCTGCATCGCGCGCTCGACCAGCTCCTCGGCGAGGGGCGCTTCCTGTTCCAGGACATGGCGCTGGTGAAGCCGCCGCGCATCGGCGGCGCGAAGCCCTGGCACCAGGACGCGGCCTATTTCCGCGTCAGCGACCCGGGCCTGATCGTCGGGGCCTGGATCGCGCTCGACCCCGCCAGCCGCGAGAATGGCTGCATGGAGGTCATCCCGGGTTCGCATCTCGACGGCCCGGCCGTCCACCTGCCGCATGCCGACATGAACCAGTGCGAGATCCGCGCCGACCTCGTGCGCCGCGACGACCGCGTCGCGGTCGAGCTCCAGCCCGGCGACGCTCTGGTCTTCCACTCGCTGCTGCACCACTACACCGCGCCCAACCGGTCGGGGCTGCGCCGCCGCGCGGTGCAGTTCCACTACCACCAGGCCGGCCTGCGCTGGCAGTCGCTGGAGGTCCATCGCCGCCAGTTCCACGACGAGGCCGGCGCCTATGCGGGCTGCACCGTGCAGAGCGTGCCGACAACGCCGGGCAAGGAGTTCGTCTACAAGGGCGGCAGGCAGCGCCCCGTCGTCGCCGCGGAGGGCTGGGAGTGATGCGCCGCCTCGCCGTCCTCCACACCGTCGGACTGCTCGTCGAGCGCTTCAAGGGCCTGCTCGCGGGCGCGGTGCCGGCCTCGGTCGACACCGTGCACCTGCTCGACGAGAGCCTGCTGCGCGACCTGATGCGCGAGGGGCAGACGCCCTCCATCGTGCGCCGCGTCGTCTCGCTCGCGACCCAGGCGGCGGATTCCGGCGCCGGGCTGATCGTGTTCACCTGCTCCTCGACCTCTCCCGCGATCGACGTCGCGCGCCAGGTCGTGGGCGTGCCGATCATGAAGATCGACGACCCGATGGCCGCGCGCGCGGTCGAGGCGGGATCGCGCATCGGCATCGTCTGCACGACCAGCAGCACCAGGGGGCCGAGCGAGGCGCTGGTGCGCGAGCACGCCGCAAAGGCGGGCAAGCGCGTCGAGGTCGAGGCACTCCTCGTGCCCGGGGCCTTCGACGCCCTGCAGGCCGGCCGTCGCGACGAGCACGACCGGCTGGTGGGGGAGGCGGCGCTCGCCGTGGCCGCCCGCAACGACGTGCTGGTGCTGGCCCAGGCCTCGCTCGCGCATCTCGCCGAGCCGCTGTCCGCGCAGGCGACCGTCCCGGTGCTGTCGAGCCCGCCGCTCTGCGTCGAGGCCGTTCGCCGCTTCTACGCCGGCTGAGGCGTCACATCGGCTCCGTCCACACGCGCTCGTCGAGGAGCGCGGCGGCGACGGCGTCGGAGATCGCGTCGAGCAGGCGCACGCCCTTCTCCGGCGTCGCGGCGCCGGCCTCGCCGATCACGCCGATGGGCGAGCGGCTGGACAGCTGGCGCCAGCGATAGACGCCGTGGTTGACGCCGGCGATCGCCGACAGGCCCGGGATGTAGGGCCCGTGCATCTGCGAGAGCTCGTCGCGGTCGATCAGCTCGGGCGTCAGCGCGAGCATCATGGCGGTCTCGGCCTCGCAGGCATGCAGCAGGTATTGCTGCTTCTCGAGGATCGCGGCGATCTCCTTCTGGGCGATGTTCCAGTAGGTCCCGCCGGCGATGGGCACGCGGTGCTTGACCGTGAACTCGGTGATGAAGGTGTAGACGCCGTCGGTGTTCCCGCCATGCCCGTTGAGCACGAAGATGCGGCGGAAGCCGTGGCGGATCATCGACTCGCAGCAGCAGCCGAGCACGGCCGCCATCGTCGCGTAGTCGAGGGTGATCGTGCCCGAGAGCGACATGTGGTGCTCCGACATCCCGTAGGGGATGGTCGGCGCGACGATCGTCGGGTGGCGCGCCGTCATCTTGCGCGCGGCGCGATGCGCGACCTCGGTCGCGAGGCGCGAATCGACCTGGACGGGCAGGTGCGGCCCGTGCTGCTCGGTCGAGCCGATGGGCAGGATCACGATCGCGTCGCGCCTCGCCAGCGCGGCGATCTCGGAGGCCTTGAGGCGCGTCCACTCGATCTCGGTCATGCGTGTCTCCGGGGTGAAGGAAGTATCCGCCGTCAGGGCACGACGAAGAGGTCGCGCTGCGCTGCGCCGAGGAGCTCGGCCCCGTCGGCGGTGACGAGGACGTTGTCGATGATGCGCGCGCCCAGCCTCTCGTCGCCGAGGAAGACCGGCGGCTCGATGGTGACGACCATGCCGGCGCGCAGCACGTAGTCGCTGCCGCCGAGCATGTGGAGCGGCTCGCCCCAGCTCGGCGGGAAGCCTGGCGCGAGGCCGTAGCCGGAGGTGTGCACGCGCCCGGCCTCGAGTCCCGCCCCGGCGATCACGGCGCGCGCCGCGTCATGCGCGTCCACCGCGCGCACGCCGTCGCGGATCGCGGCGATGCAGGCATCGGAGGCGCGCCGCACGACGTCGTAGAGGAACTGCATGCGCGCGGTCGGCGGGCCGATGCAGAACTGGCGGCCGATCGTGGCCGTGTACCGGCGATACGTCGCGCCGAACTCGACGCTGCCGAAATCGCCCCGGCGGAGGATGCGCCGCGTGGGCGCGCCGTGGCTGAAGCCGGAACGCTCGCCCGAGACGACATTGATGGGGCTGGCGGCGATGCCGCTGCCATTGGCGAGCAGGTGGCCGTAGACAACGCCAGCGAGCGCGAGCTCGGTCGTGCCTTCGCGCAGCGCGGCGTCGAAGGCCGCCATCGCGCCATCGGCGAGCCGCGAGGCGTGGCGGACATGGGCGAGTTCGGCCGGGGACTTCACCAGCTTGAGGTCGTGGACGAGGTTCGTGGGCTCGGCGACGCAGGAGGAGCCGAGCACGCGCCGCACCGCAAGGTAGTGGTGCGGGTGCAGGTAGTAGGCGGGGACCTCGATGCCGACGCGCGCGCCGAGCAGGCCGCGCCGGCGGGCGACGGCCTCGAAATGCGGGATCGGGTCCTCGAGGACGCCGCCGCCCCATCCGACCACGTCCTCGACGAGGGAGTCGTCGCGGAACTCGGCGACCTCGCCCTCGCGGGTCAGGACCGTCAGCGGCCCGTCGCCGGCCGGGACGAGGAGGCACTGGAATTCCTGGTAGCTCTTGGCGTCCGAGCCCGTCAGCCAGTGGATGGAGACGGGATGGAAGGCCACCAGCCAGTCGAGCCCCGCCGCGGCGATGGCCTCGCCGACGGCCTTGCGGCGCGCGGCGAATTCCTCCGGGGCGAAGTCCGTCCTCGACATGGGGGCCTTCCCCTCGCCTCAGAGCGGAGGCAGCGGCGCCGTGATCGGGCCGCCCAGCCACTTCACGTGCAGCGCGTCGAGCTGGCCGCTGAGCGTCGCCTGGA
>VGDA01000379.1 GCA_016869915.1 Alphaproteobacteria bacterium | reverse complement strand
GAGGCAGTCGAAGAAGCGCCAGATGCTGGTGACCGGGTTGAGGCCGTCCGCGGCCCGGTCGAAGGTCATGTAGAAGATCGCCAGCACGGGCGCGAGCAGGTGCATGCACAGCGGCGCGGTCGACTTCTCCGGCTTGACGCGGTGGCGCATGTCGAACACGACCACCTGCCCGGGCGCGACGCCGCAGCCGCAGCGGCCGTTCGAGGTGATCTCCAGGACCACCTCGAAGTCGTCGAGCCAGGTGTTGCCGAGATGCCGGCGGACGCCGAGAAGGTGGCGCATCTCCGGCGAGATCCGGTCGAAGTCCTCGTCGCGCAACCCGAGCGCGCGCTTGAGCGCGGCGCGCACGTCGCCCTCGAGGCGCATGTCGGGGTCGGGATAGGGGTAGAGCCCGGCTCCGGGCGCGGCCTGCTTGTCAGACATCGATGGCGATCGCGCGTCCCGCGCGCCTCCTGAGGTTCTTCTTGTCGAGGTCGTCGCCCGACGCCTCGTCGCCGACGACGTTGGCGAGGTTGCGGTAGGTCTCGCTGCGCAGCACGACGGCGACATCCGGCCGTCCGCGAGCGCGAAGGGGAACTCGTGCCAGCACCCGACGCGCATGCAGAAGCCCGCGGCGCCGTCGAAGCGGAAGGCGCGGATCGCGTCGAGCGCGGGGACGTCTCCGTCGGAAGGCGGCGCCATGGCGAGCACGAAGGGCTGGCCGCCGAGCGGCAGGAAGGCCTGCGTGTGCTTCCAGTGGCGCTCCATGTAGACGACCTCGAGGGGGCGCCGCTCGAGGCGCACGACCGAGATGTCCGCCTGCGCGTCGGTGACGAAGGCGCAGGGCGAGCGCATCTCGCCGGGATAGAAGTTCAGCCGCCGGCCGGGGATGTCGGCGCGCGAGGCTAGCATCCAGCCGAACGGCGCGAGGCTGGCCGCGTCGGCCTCCTCCACCGCCACCCTGAACGCATCGACTTCCGCCTCGGCCACCGCATCCTCCGGAGAAGACGCGCATTCAACCCGTTCCCGGCGCCGCCGCCAAGCGCGATGCGCGCGTGACGCGACGCGCGTCGCGGCGCTAACCTCGCGCGCGTCGACAGAGGGAGAGAAGCACGCGATGCACGATCTGGTTCTCAAGGGCGGCAGGGTCGTCGATCCGTCGCAGGGCATCGACCGCGTCACCGACGTCGCCTTCTCCGGCGGCAAGGTCGCGGCGGTCGGCGACGGTTTGCAGGGCAAGGACACGCGCGACGTGCGCGGCAGGATCGTGTCGCCGGGCCTCATCGACCTGCACACGCATGTCTACTGGGGCGGCACGTCGCTGGGCGTCGCGGCCGAGCCGCTGGCGCGCAGCGGCGCCGTCACGACCTTCGTCGACGCTGGCAGCGCCGGTCCGGGCAACTTCCACGGGTTCCGCGCGCACGTGATCGAGCCCTCGCCCGTGCGCATCCTGCCCTACCTCAACCTGTCCTATCCCGGCATCTTCGCCTTCTCGCAGCAGGTCATGGTCGGCGAATCGGCCGACCTGCGCCTGCTCGACGCGCGCGAATGCGCCCGCGTCGCGGAGGAGAACCGCGACCTCGTCCTCGGCATCAAGGTCCGCGTCGGCCGCGGGACCAGCAACGAGCTCGGCAACATGCCGCTCGAGGTGGCGCTCGAGGTCGCCGAGGAGATCGGGATGCCGATCATGGCGCATCTCGACAACCCGCCGCCCTCGCGCAAGGACGTGCTGAAGCTGCTGCGCCCCGGCGACATTCTCACCCATTGCTTCCGCCCCTTCCCCAACGCGCCGGCCACGGCGGACGGGCGGGTGCGCGAGGAGGTGCTCGAGGCGCGCGCGCGCGGCGTCATCTTCGACATCGGCCATGGCGGCGGCTCGTTCGGGTTCAAGACGACGCGCGCGATGCTCGCCAACGGCTTCCTGCCGGACGTGATCTCGTCGGACGTGCACATCCTGTCGATCAATGGCCCCGCCTTCGACCTCCTCACCACGATGTCGAAGTTCCTGGTGCTCGGCCTCGACCTGCCGACGGTGATCAGGCTCGCGACGCTCAACGCCGCTTCCGCGATCCGCAAGCCCGGGCTGGGCACGCTGAAGCCGGGGTCGGTCGGCGACGCCTCGATCCTCGAGCTGCGCGACGGCAGCTTCGAGTACCTCGACGTCATCGGCGAGAAGGTGGTCGGCAAGCAGCGACTGCTCGCGGCGGGCGTGGTCGTCGGCGGCAAGTGGTGGCATCCCGCCTGATGCGCGACGACGAGGCCCGCGGCCTCGCCTGGGGGCTTCTCGGCGTCGCCATCTTCGGCCTGACGCTGCCCTTCACGCGCCTCGCGGTGGCGGACCTGGATCCGGTCTTCGTCGCGCTCGGCCGCGCCGTGCTCGCCGCCGTGCCGGCCGGCGCGCTGCTCTGGTGGACCGGGGCGTCGCTCCCGCCACGCGCCCTGCGGGCGCGGATGGCGATCGCGGCGCTGGGCGTCGTCGTCGGCTTCCCGGTCGCCGCGACCATCGCCATGACGAGCGTTCCGGCCAGCCATGGCGCCGTGGTGCTGGGGCTCCTGCCCCTCGGCACCGCGCTGGCGGGCACGCTGCGCGGCGGCGAGCGCCCGTCGCCTGCGTTCTGGGCCTGCGCGGTCGCGGGCAGCGCCATCGTCGTCTGGTTCGCGCTGCGCGAGGGCGGCGGCGGCCTCTCGATGGCGGATGGCTGGCTCGGTCGGCTACGCCGAGGGTGCCGTCGTCGCGCGCGAGCTGGGCGGCTGGCAGACCATCTGCTGGATCCTCGTCGGCTCCGCGCCGGTGCTCGCGCTGCCCGTCCTCGCGATCGCGCTGAACGCCGACCTCGCCTTGGCGCGCCTGCCCGCGTGGACCGGCTTTGCCTATGTCAGCTTCGGCTCGATGTTCTTCGGGTTTTTCGCCTGGTATCGCGGCCTCGCGCTGGGCGGCACGGCCCGCGTCGGCCAGGCGCAGTTGCTGCAGGCCTTCTTCACCCTCGCGGGCGCCTGGGCCATCGCGGGCGAGGCGCCGGGCGTCGACGCGTTCCTGTTCTGCCTCGCCGTCGTCGCCGTGGTCGCGATCGGCCGGAGGACAGCGGTTCAGCGCCGCTGACGCGCGGGCAGCACGTTCAGCGCGAGGCCGAGCACGATGGCCGCGGCGGCGGCGGCGCGCCACGTCCCCATCCGCTCGCCGAGGAGCAGCGCCGAGAGCGCGATCGCGCCGACCGGCACGAGCAGCATGAAGGGCGCGACCTGGTGCGCCTCGTAGCGCCCGAAGAGCCTCGTCCAGATCGCGTAGGACAGCAGGCCCGACAGGATCCCCGAGTAGCAGCTCGCCAGCAGGAGGTCGCCGCGCAGGTCGGCGAAGGCGGCGACCAGCGGCGCGGCGCCGTCGGTGGCGAGCGACAGCGCCAGCAGGAGCGGCGCGGCGACGGCCGACATCCAGGTCGCGACGCCGACCGGGTCCGCGCCTCCGGAACGGCGCAGGATGAAGTTCCCGATGCCGCCGGAGATCGACCCCGACATCACCATCGCGATCGCCGCCACCGGCATCGGCGAGCCGCGCTCGAGCATGAGCAGCAGCAGGCCCGCCAGCGCGCAACCGAAGCCCAGCAGCTTGCGCGGCGTCAGCCGCTCGCCGAGCAGCCCCCAGGCCAGCGCGAGGGTGAAGAAGATCTGGGTGTGCGCCAGCAGCGCCGCGACGCCGGGCGGCACGCCATGCGCCATGCCGAAGAAGATGCCGACATGCTGCCCCATGCCGATGACGAGGCCGAGCGCGAGGATGGTGCGCCAGCCGATCCGCGGGAACGGAACCACGAGGACGAACAGCGCGGAGACCACGAAGCGCATCGCCGCGAAGAGCAGCGGCGGCGTGTCGCGCAGCGCGGCCTCCGTGACGATGAAGGCGCCGGCCCAGACGCTCGTGGCGAAGAGCGCCATGGCGATGTCCGCCGGCCGCATGCGCGGCGCGGTCATGGCGCCGCGCCCGGGCGTTG
>VGDA01000378.1 GCA_016869915.1 Alphaproteobacteria bacterium | reverse complement strand
GCGGACTAGGGGCTCGCCGCCGGTGAGGCGCAGCTTGCGCACGCCCAGGCGGACGAAGGCCGAGCAGAGGCGGTCGAGTTCCTCGAAGGTGAGGATCTCGGCCTTCGGCAGGAAGGTCATGTCCTCGGACATGCAGTAGACGCAGCGGAAGTCGCAGCGATCCGTCACCGAGACGCGCAGGTAGGTGATCCTGCGCGCGAAGGGATCGACGAGCGGCGCATGGGATGTCATCGCGTTCATGCGGCCGAAAATAGGGCGCGGCCCGGTGGAAGTCATCCCTGCGCGACGCGGAGGATCGCCCGGGCCGAACTTGCCGCGACCCGGGCCGGGTTCCATATTCGCGCGTCATGCAGGAATTCGAGGTCGCGCCCGATCCGGCGGATCCAAGGCTCACGCGCCGCGTCCGCGGCGTCGACCAGGACGGCGCCCCGGTCGATGCCTCGATCGTCGTCGAGCGACCGCTCACGCTGTTCCTGAACGGGCAGGAGATCGTCACGATGATGACGATCGGCGACCACCCGGAGTGGCTGGCCATGGGCTACCTCGTGAACCAGAACATGCTGCGCCCCGGCGACGAGGTCACCGGCGTCGACCACGACGAGGAGACCGAGTCGGTCGTCGTGCGCACCCGCGCGCGCACGGACTTCGAGGAGAAGCTGCGCCGCAAGACGCTGACCTCGGGCTGCGCCCAGGGGACGGTGTTCGGGGACCTGATGGAGCGCTTCGACGACGTCCGGCTGCCCGCCGACGCGGTGCTGCGCACGTCCTGGCTCTACAGGCTCCTGCGCAAGATCAACACGGCCCCGTCGCTCTACCTCGAGGCCGGCGCGATCCACGGCTGCGCGCTCTGCGAGCAGGACCGCGTGATCGCCTACATGGAGGACGTCGGCCGCCACAACGCGATCGACAAGATCGCAGGCTTCATGTTCCGGCGCGGCATGGGCGGGGGCGACAAGATCTTCTACACGACCGGCCGCCTGACCTCGGAGATGGTCATCAAGTGCGTGCAGATGGGGATCCCGATACTGGTCTCGCGCTCGGGCTTCACGGCATGGGGCGTGGAACTGGCGCGCCGCGCCGGGCTGACGCTGGTGGGGCGCGCGCGCGGCGCGCGCTTCGTCGCGCTGGCCGGCGAGCAGCGCATCCTGCGCGACGCCGACGCGCGCGACGTCGCGGAGGAGGACAGGAACCACCGCCGCAAGGGAGCCGCGCGCGATGAGTGACGCGGAGATGCCCGGCCTCGTCCTCGCCGGCGGGCTGTCGCGCCGCATGGGCGGGGGCGACAAGTGCCTGCGTCCCTTCGCCGGCGCGACGATCCTCGACCGCATCGTCGCGCGCCTGGCGCCCCAGGTCGCGTCGATCGCGCTCAACGCCAATGGCGACGCGGCGCGCTTCGCGCGCTTCGGCCTTCCCGTGCTCGCCGACACGGTGGAGGGCCATGCCGGCCCGCTCGCGGGCATCCTCGCCGGCCTGCGCTGGGCGCGCGTCGCGCATCCCGGGGCGACGCACATGGTCTCCGTGGCCTCCGACGCGCCGTTCTTCCCCGGCGACCTCGCCGCGCGGCTGCTGGCCGGCGCGCATGCGGCCGGGACGCGCCTCGCCTGCGCGGCCTCCGCCGGGCAGGCGCATCCGGTCTTCGGCCTGTGGCCGGTGGCGCTGACCGACGACCTCGAGCGCGCGATGCTGGAGGAGGGCACGCGCAAGGTCGATGCATGGACCTCGCGGCATGGCTGCGTCGAGGTCGACTTCCCCCTCGCGGGCGGCGTCGATCCCTTCTTCAACGTCAACCGCCCGGAGGACCTCGCGTCGGCGGAGGCGCTGCTGCGCGGCGCGGCCGCGGGAGGCCAGCCCGCTTGAAAGCCCGGGCCCCCGCGACGCATTCTGCACGCGGGTCCGATGACCGGGGAGCGGGCAAGGTGGATGATCCGAGGCTACTCGAGGTCCTGGAGGCCTTCGCCGCGCGCATCTGCCATGACTTCGTCGGGGCGGTCGGCGCGGTCTCGAACGGCGTGGAACTCCTGTCCGAGGGCGGCCAGTCCGCGGATCCCGAGATCCTCGCGCTGATCTCGTCCTCGGCCCGCACGGCGAGCCGTCGCCTCCAGTACTTCCGCACGGCGTTCGGCACGGGCAGCGCCCTTTCCGCGGTGCGGCCGCTCGATGGCGCGCGCAGCCTCGCCGCGTCCTTCCTTGAGGAAGGCAAGGTCGAACTCGACTGGCCGGAGCCCGGCTCGGCGGCGGAGGCCGCGACGTCGGCGGTGCGCGAGGCGGCGGAGGCCGTGGCGGCGATCGTCGCCGGGGAGAGGAGGCCGTCCATCACATCACCTCGATGTCGGCCTGCAGCGCGCCGGCGGCTTTGACGGCCTGGAGGATGGTGATCATGTCGCGCGGCCCGAAGCCGAGCGCATTGAGCCCGTTCGCGAGTTCCTGCAGCGTCACGCCGGAGGGCAGGATCGCGAGGCGGCGGTTGTTCTCCTCCTCGACCTCGACCTGGGTGCGCGGCACGACGACGGTGGCGCCGCCGCGCGCGATCGCGCCGCCGGTGATGGCGCCCGGGACGGTCGGCGCGCCGAGCGTGGACGGCGCGAAGGGATTGGGCTGCGAGACCTGCGGGGTCTCGGTGATGCGGATGGTCAGGTTGCCGTGCGCGATCGCGACGGTGGAGATGCGCACCGCGTCGCCCATGACGATCGTGCCGGTCTTCTCGTCGATGACGACGCGCGCGACCTGGTCGGGATCGACCGGAAGCTGCTCGATGTCGGTCAGCAGGTTGACGATGTCCCCGCGGCGGTTGTCGGGGACCAGCAGAAGGACCGTGCCGGGGTCGAGCGGGCGCGCGGCCGGCGTGCGCAGGAAGTTGTTGATGGCCTGCGCGATGCGCCGCGCGGTCGTCAGGTCCGGGTTGTGCAGCGAGATGCGGGTGCGGTCCATCGAGGCGAGCTGGAAGCCCAGCTCGCGCTCGACGATGCCGCCGGCGGCGATCTTGCCCGAGGTCGGGATGTTCCGCGTCACGCTGGCGCCCTGGCCGGAGGCGGTGAAGCCGCCGATCGCCACCGCGCCCTGCGCGACGGCATAGACCTCGCCGTCGGCGCCGAGCAGCGGCGTCACGAGGAGCGTGCCGCCCTGCAGCGAGGTCGCGTCGCCGAAGGTGCCGACCGCGACGTCGACGCGCGAACCCTGGCGCGCGAAGGGCGGCAGCGTGGCGGTGACCATCACGGCGGCGACGTTCTTGGTGCGCAGGCTGCCCGCGATGTCGCAGGTGTTGACGCCCAGGCGCTCGAGCATCGCGATGATGCTCTGCTGGGTGAAGGGCGAGTTGTTGAGCGTGTCGCCCGTGCCGTTGAGGCCGATGATGAGCCCGTACCCGACCAGCTTGTTCTGCCGGATGCCCTCGAAGTTGGCGATGTTCTTGATCCGCGAGCGTGCGCCGGCGTCGGCGGCGAGGCCGGCGGCGAGCGCGACCCCGAGGATCAGGGCGGCCTTGAGGCGGGCGAGGCGAGGGAGGAAGGACATGCGAGCCTGCATTCTGCGGGGACTTCGCCATCGTCATTGCGATCCCCGTGCCAGATCGCCCTGCATCGCAATCGACTGGAAACACGAGGTTTTCCGCGCGCCACCCCGCCGCCCCGACCGGGGCGGGCGGCAATCCCTTCCCGCGTCCCGGCAGGATTTGCCGGTCGCCTTGCGCTTGCCTTGCGCGCGACGTTTGGCGTAACGAGGTCCCGTGTCGGCGACAAACGGCTTCCAGACCAAGCGGGCCACGCGCGCTTGAAGGTCGACAATACCCCCGGGCTGCGCGGGACGGCGGCGACGCGCCGCGCCGACAAGGGCGCCGCGCGCGGCGGCGACTTCGCGCGCCACCTAGAGCCGGTTCCGATCAGGTCGCAACGTAGCCGGCGGCAGCGAAGTAGTTAGCGCATTCGTCTGGTTTGAAGGAGGGGAGCGCGACGCGGATCGCTGCTTCGAGCTG
>VGDA01000377.1 GCA_016869915.1 Alphaproteobacteria bacterium | reverse complement strand
CGCCTCGGGCGAGGGCAGGCCGACGTCGCGCACGCCCGCCTTGTCGTGACGGAACCACGGCCAGAACAGGTAGGTGTCGCGGCAGAACTGCCAGGCCCAGAGGACATGCAGCCCCTGGTGGTCGACAGGGACGTCGGGCAGGTAGCCGGTAAGGATCTCGGCCTGCTCCTCCTTCGCGTAGAGCCCGACGCCGTCGAGCACGAGGCGGCGCACCCGCTTCGGTTGCAGAAGCGCGATCGTCGCCGCGATGCTGGCGCCGGTATGCGAGCCGTAGAGGTCGACCTGGTCGAGGCCGAGCCCGTCCAGCGCCTCGATCGCGCCCGCCGCGAGCGTCTCGATCGTCGGCTGCGCCTCGCGCGGCAGCGAGGAATCGCCGTTGCCGAGCGTGTCGGGGGCCCAGACGCGGCGCGTGCGCGCGAAGGCCGCCATCAGCGGCTCAAGCTGGCGCGACGAGCCGGGCGAGGCGTGCAGCATCACCAGCGGCGGGCCCGAGGTCCCGGCGCGCCTGTAGTGGACCTGCCCGTGCGAGATGTCGACGAAGCCGCGCGAGATCGCCATGGCGCCATGTCCCCCTTTGAACCCCGGCCGAACCTGCGCGACATTAGCGCCGGACAAGCGGGAGGAGACACGCAATGAACGACATGCAAGGCATCGGCAGGCGTGGGGCGCTGGCCGGGATCGGCGCCGCCGGCGCCATGATGGTGATCACCGCGCGCGACGCGCGCGCCCAGGGCGTGGCGATGACCTATGTCGCGCCGTTCAGCTTCATCCTCGCCTTCGCCGACGTGCTGCACGCCGAGGCGGGCGGCTTCTTCGAGCGCGAGGGCCTCAAGGTCACGATCGAGCAGGCGCGCGGCTCGTCGATGGCGCTGCAGCAGGTCGTCGCGGGCAACGCGCTGCTCTCGCGCACCGGCGGCGTCGACCACGTCAAGGCCGTGGTCGGGCAGAACGCGCCCGCGATCTCCGTCGGCACGATCGCGCAGGCCTCGCCCTTCTTCGTCATCAGCCACGCCGACCGCCCGATCCGCGGGCCCTCCGACATGAAGGGCAAGACGATCGGCATCCTCAGCCAGGGCGGCGCGACCGACAACCTGCTCGACATCATGCTCGTGCAGTCGGGCCTCAAGCCCGACGACGTGAAGAAGGAACTCGCCGGCAACTCCGTCGGCGGCTTCGCGCTGATCGAGCGCGGTCGCCTCGACGCCTACATCACCTCGGTCGGCCCGGTGGTCGCGCTGCGCGAGCAGGGCGCGAAGGCCGTGTTCTGGAACACCGACCTGCACGCGCCGGTGCCGGGCCAGGTCTACATCGCCTCGCGCGAGCAGGCCGCGCGCAACGGGGACTCGGTGGTGCGCTTCCTGCGCGCCGTGCGCAAGTCGGCGGAGGACATGTTCGCCGACGCCGACCTGTCGCGCACGCTCGACCGGCTCGCGAAGTTCGAGATCGCCGAGGCGCGCGACCGACGCGTCGCCGCGCTGACGCTCCGCGAGGACATGAAGGGCTGGGTCAGTCGCGGGCGCGAGAACATGCTGCGCAACGGCCCCGCGGAGTGGGCGAAGGCGGTCGAGCTCATGGCCGCGGTCGGCATCGTGCCGAAGGGCAGCGACCCGACGCGCCTCTACACCAACGAGTATGTCGACCTAGCGGCCAGGGGATGAGCTTCGACTTCTCCATCGGCGAGGAGCAGCGCGGCTTCCTCGAGACGGTCGACCGCTTCATGGCGCGCCACCTGCCGCCGGAGGAGATCCGGCGGCGGGACCGCGAGCATGTCCCGCCCTACGACAAGCTGCCGGCGATGGGCGAGGCGGGGTTGCTCGCCCTGCCGATCCCCGCCGCGCATGGCGGGATGGGCCGCGACTGGCGCGACGTCGCGCTGGTGCAGATGCGGCTGGGCGAGCGCGGCTACATGGCCGCGTCGATCTTCAACCGCGTGATCGGCTTCGGCGCGATGTCGCTGCTGGCCTATGGCAGCGCGGCGCAGCGCGCCGAGCTGCTGCCGCGGATCGCCGCGGGGCGGCTGCTGATCGCGCTCGCGCTGACCGAGCCCGAGGCGGGCACCGACGCGGCCTCGCTGCGCACGCGCGCCGAGCGCGTGTCGGGCGGCTGGCGCATCACCGGGCGCAAGACCTGGATCAGCGACGCGGCGGGCGCCGACTACATGCTCGTCGCCGCGCGCAGCCGCGCGGGCAGCGAGGGGGCGGAGGGGATCTCGATGTTCCTGGTGCCGCCGCGCGCGCCGGGCATCGCGATGACGCAGCTGCCGAAGGTCGGCAACAACGCGATGCCGAGCTGGGACATCGGCCTCGACGGCGTCGAGGTCGGCGAGGACGCGCTGGTGGGCGAGGAGGGGCGGGGCTTCCGCCACCTCATGTCGACGCTGCACTACAGCCGCGCCTCGATGGCGGCGACGGTGACGGGCTGCGCGCAGGCGGCGGTCTCGCTCGCGCTGTCGCATGCCCGGGAGCGCCGCCAGTTCGGCCGGCCGATCGGCGCCTTCCAGGCGATCCGCCACCGGCTCGCGGACATGCAGATGCGCGTCGACCAGTCGCGCCTGGTGGTGATGCACCTCGCCTGGGCGATCGCCTCGGGCGCGGAGTGCCGGCGCGAGGCGGCGCAGGCGAAGATCGTCGCGACCGAGTGCCTGCAATACGTCGCCGACCACGGCATGCAGGTCCTCGCCTCGGCCGGCTACTCGGCGGACGGCGACATGCAGCGCTACTGGCGCGACGCGCGGCTCTACAGCTTCGGCGAGGGCAGCAACGAGATCCAGCGCGACATCGTCGCGCGCGAGCTGGGGCTCTGAGGGGTATTCACGTGGCGCACGACATCCAGGCCGTCGACATCATCGCCAACATCTGGACGAAGGAGGCGCTGGCCGGCCGGCCCGACCGCACGGCGTTCTTCCGCGGCAAGATCGGCCTCGACCAGCAGACCTTCGAGGGCATCGAGCTCGAGGAGATGCTCCGGCGCATGGACGCGGCCGGCATCGAGCGCGCCTTCCTCGCCGCGGCCAAGGTCGGCGAGAAATGGCATCCCGCCGGCTACCACGTGCCCTACGAGCTCGTGGCGGAGGCGGTGCGCCGCTACCCGGCGCGCTTCAGCGGCCTGGCCGGCCTCGACCCGACCGAGGGCATGGACGGCGTGCGCGCGCTCGAGCGCGCGGTGGAGGAGCACGGCTTCATCGGCGCGCATTTCTACCCGCACTGGTTCGAGCTGCCGCCCGACCACGCGCGCTGGTATCCGTTCTACGCGAAATGCGTCGAGCTCGACGTGCCGGTGCAGCTGCAGGTCGGGCAGAGCCTCGTCTACGACCGTCGCGCGCCCAAGCGCAGCGTCGGCCGTCCGATAGCGCTCGACGCCGTCGCCTGCGATTTCCCCGAGCTCAAGATCGTCGGGATCCATGTCGGCATCCCCTGGACCGACGAGATGGTCGCGATGGCGTGGAAGCATCCCAACGTCTACATCGGCTCCGACGCGCACAGCCCGAAATACTGGCCCGAGAGCTTCGTGCGCTACATCGACAGCTACGGCCAGGACAAGGTGATGTTCGGCACGGACTTCCCCGTCCTGCAGTTCGAGCGCACGCGCGAGGAGGTCGAGGCGCTGGGCTTCCGCCCCGGCCCGAAGCGCAAGTTCCTGCGCGACAACGCCCTCAGGCTCTACAAGCTCGCATGATGAACCTCGCCGACGCGCTCGCGCACCACGTGCGCGCGCGCCCCGACCGCCCGGCCATCGTGCAGGGCGATCGCGTCGTCCCCTATCGCGACCTCGACGGGATCGTGCGCCGCGGCGCGGCGCATCTCGACGCGCTCGGCATCGGCGAGGGCGACGTCGTCGGCATCGCGCTGCGCGATTCGATCGACCACCTGCTCGCGCTCTACATGGCCGCGCGCCGCGGCGCGGTGGCGCTGCCGCTGGACTGGCGCTGGACCGAACCCGAGCAGCGCGCCGTCGCCGAGCGCTTCGGC
>VGDA01000376.1 GCA_016869915.1 Alphaproteobacteria bacterium | reverse complement strand
GGCGATCGGGCTCTGGATAGCGGCCATCCTGACATTGGGCCTGCTGTCGCCGGTCCTCGCCCTCCTCGCCCTCGTGCCCCTCGCCTACCATACGCTCTCCGTCGCGGCCCTCGGCGCCACGCCGGGCCAGAAGCTGCTCGGTCTCGAGGTGCGCGACATGTCGCTCGCCCCGCCGACGCTGCTGCAGGCCTTAATCCAGAGCGCGATCTTCCTGCTCACCGTGCCGACGACGGCCGGGCTCGCGCTGCTCGCCGTCTTCTTCCTGCCGCGGCGCAGGACGCTGCACGACCTCCTGTCCAACCTCCAGGTCCTGCGCCGCGCGCCGCGCGGCGGCGAACTGCTGATCGAGGGACGGGCGCGGTGAGCGTCGCGCACCAGCCTCCGGCGCCGCGTTTCTACTACTCCGCGCCGGCGCCCTGCCCCTACGTGGACGGCAGGACCGAGCGACGGATCTTCGCCGACCTCTCCGGCCCGGGCGCCGCGTTCAGCTACGACATGCTCTCGGAGGCGGGGTTCCGCCGCTCGCTCGGCTTCGCCTACCGGCCGGCCTGCCCGGGCTGCAACGCCTGTGTGCCAGTGCGGATCCCGGTCGCGGAATTCTCCCTTAGCCGGGCCTGGCGCAGGGTCGTCGCCCGCAACGCCGACCTATCGATCGCGTGGACGCCCGCCAAGGCGACGAGCGAGCAGTACGAGCTCTTCCATCGCTACCAGCTGGGCCGCCATGACGATGGCGACATGGCGAGGATGGACGCCAGCGACTACCGCAGCATGGTGGAGGTCGGTGCCGCCGACAGCGCCATCGCCGAGTTCCGCGACGCCTCCGGGACGCTGGTCGCGGCCTGCCTCGCCGACCGGATGCCGCGCGGCGTATCGGCCGTCTACACGTTCTTCGACCCGGATGCCGAGGCGCGGAGCCTAGGAACCCGCGCCATCCTGTGGCTCGTCGAGCAGGCGGCGACCGAGGGCATGGACCATGTCTATCTCGGGTTCTGGATCCGGGAGAGCCGCAAGATGGCCTACAAGGCCCGCTTCCGCCCCCTCGAGGCGCTCACCCAGTCCGGCTGGACCCGGCTGGACGACGGCGCGACGCCGCCGGCCAGCGGGGGTTGACCGTCGCGCGATCCGTTGCAGGACTGTGGCGTGGCCTGTAGCTTCGCCGCAATTTTCGCGGGGGCGGAACCGGCCACCGCGGAAGCCGCGGCGCGCGAGGCTCGCCGCATGCTCAACTTCTCTCCCCGGGAGGACTGGATACAATGAAGCGTCGTTCACTGTTCAAGGGCGCCGGAAAGGTCGGCGCAGCCGGCATCGCCGTCGCCGCCTCGACCATCGCCGCGCCGGCGATCGCGCAGGGCCGCATCGAGTGGCGCATGGGCACGTCCTGGCCGAAGGGCATGGGCGGCGTCCAGACGGGCGCCGAGCGCCTGGCCGCGAATATCGGTCGCATGACCGATGGCAAGCTCACGATCCGCGTGTTCTCCGCCGGCGAGGTCGTCCCCGCGCTGCAGGGCTTCGACGCCGTGTCGTCCGGCACGCTGGACTGCTACCACGACGCGTCCTACTACCACATCGGCAAGAACCAGGGCTGCCAGTTCTTCACCTGCGTGCCGTTCGGCTTCACGGCCAACGAGCAGGCCGCGTGGATCAACCACGGCGGCGGCCAGGCCCTCTGGGACAAGCTCTACGCCCAGTACAACCTGAAGGCCTTCATTGCCGGCAACACCGGCACTCAGGCGCTCGGCTGGTATCGCAACGAGATCCGGACCGTCGACGACTACAAGGGCAAGAAGCTGCGCATGCCCGGCTGGGGCGGCGCGGTCCTCGCCAGGCTCGGCGCCCAGCAGGTCGTCCTGCCCGGCGGCGAGATCTTCGCCGCGCTGCAGTCCGGTGCCGTCGACGGCGCGGAGTGGGTCGGCCCGTACAACGATCTCGCGCTCGGTTTCCACCAGGTCGCCAAGATCTGCTACGGCCCCGGCTTCCACGAGCCCGGCTCGTCGCTGCAGATGATGATGAACAAGGCCAAGTGGGACGCTCTGCCGAACGACCTCAAGGCGGCGGTCCAGGTCGCCTGCGGCTGGGCGCATGACGACATGTGGGCCGAGTACACGATCCGCTCCGCCGAGGCGATGAACGTCCTTCGCAACCAGCACGGCGTCCGCTTCCTGCGCACCCCGCGCGACATCCTGATCGCGTTCGGCAACGCCGCGCGCGAATATGTCGGCGAGGTCCGCGAGAAGGCCGATCCGGTGACGAAGGAGATCTTCGCCAGCTTCCTCAAGGCGCGCACGGATCTCGTCCAGTACTCGCGCTTCGCCGAGGGCGCCTATCTCGACGCCCGCGGCCTGCCCTTCGAGTACATCAGGTAACGCAGCGGCGCCGCGGTCACGCGGAGGGGAAGGCCCGGGAGCGATCCCGGGCCTTTCTCTTTGCGCTCCCGCCTAGAGTTCCTCGTCCTTGCTGTAGCTCTCGGATTCCGAACCTGGCGCGAAATCGTCTGGCTTGCGCTCGCCCTCGGGCAGGACCGTGTCGGAGCGATAGATCACGTCGGGCAGCCAGGTTCCCAGCCGCGGCTCGGCGACCAGGATGAACAGCATCAGGACCTGGATCGCCACGAAGGGCATGATGCCGCGATAGATATGCGCGGTCGTCACCAGCTTAGAGGCGACGCCGCGCAGGTAGAAGAGCGCGAACCCGAAGGGCGGCGTCAGGAAGCTCGTCTGGAGGTTCACCCCGATCATGACGCCCAGCCAGACCGCGTCGATGTCCATCTTCAGGAGCACCGGCCCGGCGATCGGGACGGTGATGAAGATGATCTCGAACGTGTCCAGGAAGAAGCCGAGGAGGAACATGACGAACATGACGATCGCCAGCGCCCCGTAGGCGCCGCCCGGCATGTCGACCAGCGTGCGCTCGACGAGGTGGTCGCCGCCGAGGCCGCGGAACACCAGCGAGAAGATCGACGCGCCGAGCAGGATCACGAACACCATCGAGCTGATCAGTGTCGTGCCGCGCACCGCGCCCAGCATCGTCGCCAGCACCTCGCGCCGGAGCTCCCCCACGGCAAGGCACCAGGTGAAGCCGACCGCGACGGAGACAACCAGCGCCGTCAGAAGGCCGACCGCGCCCATCCACCAGCCCAGAGCGAACAGCAGCCCGATGAAGCCGATCCAGAACCAGAAGAGCTGGCGCTCGAGCGCCTCCGGATCCATGCGCCGTCCCAGCCGCTCGCTGATCGTCTTGCTCAGGGTCAGCATGATCGCGCCGAGCGATCCCACGGAGGCGGACTCGGTCGGGGTCGCCACGCCGGCCACGATCGAGCCGAGCACCGCGATGATCAGCAGGATGGGCGGTATCAGCGCGATGACGACGCGCCGGGAGAGGCCCCTCCTCTCCTCCTCGGTCATGCCGAGCGGCGGGCAGGACTTGGGATCGATGATCGCCTTGATGACGACCCAGAGGATGTAGAGCAGCGCCAGCCCGATCCCGGGCAGCATGCTGCCGGCGAAGAGGTCGCCGACCGAGACGGTGTCGGGCGAGTAGTTGCCCTTCGCGGCCTGCGCCGCCGTGTTGGCGCCCTGGAGGATGTCCGCCAGGAAGATCAGCACGGTCGATGGCGGGATGATCTGCCCCAGCGTGCCCGACGCGCAGATGACGCCAGTCGCGAGGCGGGGATCGTAGCCGGCGCGCAGCATGGCCGGCAGCGACAGCAGGCCCATGGTGACTACCGTCGCGCCCACGACGCCGGTCGAGGCCGCGAGCAACGCGCCGACGACCACGACCGAGATGGCGAGGCCGCCGCGCAGGTTGCCGAACAGTTGCCCCATCGTCGTCAGCAGGCGCTCGGCGATGCCGGATTTCTCCAGCACCATGCCCATGAAGACGAAGAGGGGCACCGCCACAAGCACCTCGTTGATCATCGTGCCGTAGAAGCGCGAAGGCAGGCTTTTCAGCAGCGCGTAGTCGAAAGCGCCGAAGGAATGGCC
>VGDA01000375.1 GCA_016869915.1 Alphaproteobacteria bacterium | reverse complement strand
GCACCTCGATGCCGAGCAGCTTCTGGCCCGGCGTGGCGCCGAGGGCCGCGACGGAGAGCGTATGGTAGGCGAGGGGCACGAGGGCGAGGAGGGCGAGGACCGGCGACAGCAGGCCCAATGTCAGGACGGCCGCTATCCCGAGCCCGATCGCCGCGACGAACCAGATCGTGGCCACCAGCAGGAAATCGACGACATACGCAAGCACGCGACGCCGGAGGACGCCGGACAGGCGCGCGGCGTCGACCGGGGGCCAATCCCCGGGCGCGGCGAAGACGCCCGGCCCCGATCCTCGTTCCTGCATCGCATCTCCCCGCCGGCCCAAGCCCGGCCCGCGCTAGGCTAGGCTCGCGGCCTCGCGAACGGCAAGCAGGTCAGTTGGCGGGCGTCGGCGAGAGATTGTCCCGCAGCAGCACGATCGAGATGCGCCGGTTGCGGGGGTCGTTCGGGTTCTCCGAGAAGAGCGGCTCCTGCTCGGCCTTGCCGATCACGCGGTTGATGCGGTCGGAAGGCAGGCCGGCCTCCAGCAGCATCCGCCGGCTGGAATTGGCGCGATCCGCGGACAGTTCCCAGTTGCCGTAGTTGCGGCTGTTGTTCTGGAACTGCAGCGCGTCGGTGTGGCCCGTCACCGAGATGCGGTTGGGCAGGCGCTGCACGATGCGCGCAACTGCATTCATGAGCTTGCGCGTGTGTTCCATCGGCGCGGCGGAGCCGAGCGGGAACATCGAGTACTTGCCCTGGTCCACGATCTGGATGCGCAGTCCCTCGGGCGTGCGGTCGACGATGAGGTTCTCCGCGAGTTGCTTCAGGTCGGGGACGTCCTCGTGCTTCAGCTCGAACTCCGCCTTGCGGAAGCTCTCCTCCTCCTGGCGGGCGAGTTGCTCCTTGAGGCGGCGCTCGCTGATGTCGCCGTCCTTGTCCTTGTCCTTGTCCTTCGATGCGTCGAGCACGTGGTCGGCGGGATCGCGGGGCTCGCGCCGCTCCGGCGGCTTGCCCTCGCCATCGACGTCCTGCGCGGTCTCCGCCTCGGAGGCATCCGGCGCGCGCGGGATCGCGAGGACGAGGCCGGCCGCCTTCTTCTCCATCTCGCCGGGCGAGATCGTCACGCCGCCGAGCACGCCGCCGCCGCCCGACTGGGATCGGGACACGGAGTCAGGCATGAAGTAGTTGGCGATGCCGAGGCGCTGCTCCTCCGTGGTGACGTTGAGCAGCCAGAGCAGGAGGAAGAAGGCCATCATCGCGGTCACGAAGTCCGCATACGCGACCTTCCACGCGCCACCATGGTGGCCGTGGTCGCCATGTCCCTTCTTCTTGATGATCAGGACGGGCTTCTCGCCCTCGCCCTTGCCGCCGCCTGCCATGGTCCTTTCCAGCCGCCGCGAGCCGTCGCGCGGTCCCCTTTACACTCCACGGATGTCGTTACTATCGTATGAAACTCAAGGGGGCGGCGCGGCGCCCTCGCCCCTCAGCGGCGCGGGACGATCGACAGGGCCGTGGCGCGGGCCGCCCCTGGCGACAGGCGCGGGATGGCCAGAGCCTCGCCGTCCGCCCAGGCCCGGGCGAGGTCGGCGCGGTGCCTGGACAGCGCGTGCCCCGACTGGCCGGGCGCGATCATGAAGAGCGAGGCGTCCAGGTCGGCGAAGTCGAGGACCATGCGCAGGCCGGCTCCATGGACGTGGTCGAAGCCCGCCCCGGGGCCATGGCGCGCGGTCCCGCGGTCGAGCGTGTGGTTGTCCCCGGCCGTGGGGACCGAGAGCGCGAAGAGGTGCCGCAGCACCGGTATGGCGCTCCAGAAGGGGTTTTCGAACCGCGCGGCATGGGCGGCGCCCCAGCGCCAGGCCGCGGGATCGCCGCCGTGGCGGGCCGCGACGCCCTCGATGGCCTCGCGCAGCGCCGCCCCCAGCATCGCCGGGCAGTCCGTGCCGGCGCAGGCGGCGGCATCGCCCCTCGCGACGGCCAGCAGCAGGGGCGGCGCCTCGCGTCCCGACGCGATGCGCGGGCCGGCATCTTCGCCGAGGAGAGCGGCGAGGGCCGCGCCGCGCAGGGCGCGCATCCAGGCATTGAAGAGCAGCGGCTCTGGCCGGTCGCGGTCCATGCGCGCATCCCATCGCCTGAGCATCGCGAGAGGCGAGGCGAGGGCCGGATCGGCCGGCGACCAGGACGCCGTCGCCGCGAGCATGTCGCGGGCGAAGGTGGACAGCGTGTCGCGCTGAAGCCTCCGGGCGTCCTGCACGTCGCGCGACGCACCGCGCCCCAGTTCCTCGCGAAGCCGGATGCCGCGATACGGCGCGTCCCATTCCCGAGCAAGTAAGGGCGCTCGCCCGGCCGTCGCGACCCGGTCGTTCGCGTTGGCGAGCATCCCCTCGGCGGGGTTCCGCTGCGCATGCGTCGCCGCGGCCTGGACCAGGCCGAGCCAGTCATGGTCGCCCGCCCAGGCGGGGGCGGGGAGCCAGCCATCGCCGGCGCGCCTTTCCGGCACGAGCCCGATGACGGCGCCGGCGACGTCGCCCGCGACGTCGGCCGCGAAGAGATTCTGCACCGGCGCGACCCAGCCGCGCGCGGCGTCGAGCAGGCCAGCGACGTCGCTCGCCGCGTTCATCGCCATCAGGGCGTCGGCGGTGGTGTTCGCGGCGCGCAGGAGCGGCGAGGCAAGGACGATGACATGGCCTGCAGGCGCCGCCTCGACGCCGCCCTCTACGATGTCCGCGAGGACCGGGCCGTTGCGGCTCGCGCGCACGACCACGCGCAGCGTCGCGGCCTCGCCCCTGACGCGGAACTCCTGCTCCTCGATGGCGAACGGCGTGCTGCCGCCGCCGGGCGTGGCGTAGGCGCGGCCATCCTCGGCGGCCAGCTTCTCCACGAAGAGGTCGAAGCTGTCGGCGCCGGTCGTCGTCATCCCCCAGCCGACCATCCCGTTATGCCCCAGGACGATCCCGGGGACGCCGGGCGCGCTCGCTCCCGCCCTCAGGAACCCCGGCGCCTCGAGCCTCACGAGGTGCCAGACGGCCGGTGCGCCGAGCTGGAGATGCGGATCGTTCGCCAGGATGGGCTTGCCGCTTGCCGTCAGCGCGCCCGAGAGCACCCATGCGTTCGATGCCAGTCCCGATGGCGGCCCGCCCGTCGGCGCCTGCTCGAGGCGGGCGAGGGCCTTCCGGTCCCACGCCGCCGTCCCGCCGGGCAAGGCGCCATGCGCCGCGCCGGTCCAGCCCGGCCAGAGCAGCGCCAGGCGCTCGGCGGGATGGCGGCCGGCGAGCCGCGCGCGCGCCAGCTCCTCGCGCCAGTCGCCCGACAGGTGGAGCGCCATGACCTGGCCCCAGAGCAGCGAGTCCACGACGCTCCAGGGCTCGGGCACGCGGCCGGCGAGGCGCAGCTCGACCGGCAGCGCCGAGCCACCGGCGTCCAGGAAGGCGTTCACGCCGCGCGCATAGGCCTCCAGGGCGGCGCGCGTGCCGGGCTGCAGCTCGGCCGCCGCGCGCTCGGCGCCGCGGGCGAGCCCGAGCCCGCGCATGAAGCGGTCGCTCGCCAGGGCGCCGCGCCCCGCGACCTCCGCGAGCCGGCCGCGGGCCAGCAGGCGCATCATGTCCATCTGGGCGAAGCGGTCCTGCGCATGGACGAAGCCCTGCGCGGCATGGGCGTCGTCTTCGCTGCCCGCATGGACATGGACGACGCCGCGCGCGTCGCGCGCCACGACGACGTCGGAGGCGAAGCCGGGCAGGACGAGCCGGCCCGACAGGACTGGCGCGGAGCGATCGGCCCACCACAAGGCGCCCGCGGCGGCTGCGGCGACGAGCAGGGCCAGGATCGCAAGCGCGATCGCCGCGAGGCGGCCGGGCCGGCCGAGGCGGCGCCCGCGGCCGCGCGTCGCCGGATCAGGCCCCGGGGCCATCCCGCCTTCTGCCGAGCAGGCTGTTGGCGAGCAGCGCGCCGACGATCAGCGCGCCGCCGAGCAGCGCCATGGACGAGGGCGTCTCGCCGTAGGCAAGCCACACCCAGAC
>VGDA01000374.1 GCA_016869915.1 Alphaproteobacteria bacterium | reverse complement strand
GACGAGGGCGAGCGCCACGCCGCGGCGGATCCGTGCCGCCTCGTCCCCCACCGCAAACCTGCTCAGCGCAGCGCGGCGAGGACGCGCCCGACCAGGCCCTCGACCGCCGTCTTGCGGATCCAGCGCGCGACCAGGACGATGTCCTGTGACGGCAGAACGGCGACGACATGCGTGCCCGCGCCCATCGCGAAATAGGCGTCATGCGGCGCCGAGGGGAACTGCACGCCGCCGTCGTTGAGCCACCACATGAAGCCGTAGCCGCAATTGAGCGGGCAGGGCGTGGTCATCGCGCGCACCCAGCTTGCGGGCAGGATCCGCCGCCCGTTCCACGTGCCGTCGCGCGCGACCATCAGGCCGAAGCGCGCATGGTCGAGCGTCGAGACGAAGATGCCGCCGCCCCAGTGGCTGCCGCCCGGCACGGAGGCGATCGCGCGGCCATCGACGTCGACGACCGCGTTGCGATAGGCCTCCCAGCGCCATGTCGCGGAGGCGCCGACCGGGTCCATGACCTCGCCGCGCAGCACGCCGGGAAGCGCCTCGCCGAACAGGCGCAGCAGCGACAGGCTCAGGCGGTTGACGCGCACGTCGTTGTATTCCCAGTGCGTGCCGGGCGCGCGCATCGCGCGGCGGTCGCCCTTCGGCGCCTCGCCGCCGGAGAGCCCGACGCTGCGGTTGTGGTCGACGCTGTCCGGCCGGTCGAAGAGCGTCCCCGACCACTCGCTGGTCTGCTGCAGCAGGTGCCGCCACGTGATCGGCGCGTTCTGGGCGGAATCGAAGCCGCCGTCGCGCACGCGCGCGCCCACGCGCGCGTCGAGGTCGGGCAGCAGGCCGCGCCCCGCGGCGACGCCGGCGAGCACCGCGAGGTAGCTCTTGGCGACGGAGAAGGTGACCTGCGGTCGCTCGATGTCGCCCCAGCTCGCGGCGAGCATGCCGCCGCGGAGCACGACGCCGCTCGGCGCGTCGCGGTCCTCGATCGGTCCCAGCGGCAGGCTGGTGGGCGGCACCTCGCCCATCGAGGCGGCGTACCAGAGCTGGCCGTCCGGCGTCACGAGCTCGCGCGGCCAGTCGGTCTCGCTTGCGCGCGCGAAGGCGACGGCCCCGGCAAGGCGCTGCGGGTCGAAGCCCGCCTCGATCGCCTCGACGCGCTGCCAGTCGCCGCGCGGCGGGAAGTAGGGCGCCGCGCTCACTTCAGCAGGCTCTTCGCGAGCATCGCGTGGATCCCCTTGTTGCCGTCGACGACCTGCGTGACGCGCAGGTCGACGGCCAGGCTGCACAGCGAATACGCGTCGGCGGGATGCATGTTCCGGAGCTCGCCCAGGAGCGCGATCATGCCGCGCAGCGCCTGCTTCGCCGCCTGGTCGAGGTCCTCGTGCAGGCCGAGCGTGACGAGATGCGTCGGCGTCTCGGCGCGCGGGAACCGGAGCGACAGGTCCTTGCGCAGCACCAGCTCGAACGTGCCGGACATGCACATCTCGAGCGCCATCAGGCTGACCTCGCCGTCGCCCTGCACGCCATGGCCGTCGCCGACCGAGAACAGCGCGCCCTTGTTGAACACCGGCAGGAACAGCGTCGAGCCCGCCGTCATCTCCTTGAGGTCGATGTTGCCGCCGTATTCGCGCGGCTCGATCGTGCTGACGACGCCGTAGTGCGGCGGCGGCGCGACGCCCATCACGCCGAAGAAGGGCGACAGCGGCAGTTCCATGTCCCAGGGCAGCAGCGCCACGCCGCGCGCGCGATCGACCTTGATGTGCAGGAGCCGCGTGTACGGGAAGTCCTCCGGCAGCGCGCCGCGCAGCGGGCGGAAGCCGGTGTAGCCCCAGTCGGCGCGCGGCTTCACCTCGCGCACGCGGACCTCGAGCACGTCGCCGGGCTCGGCGCCCTCGATCGCGATCGGCCCGGTGAGGATGTGGCCGGGCGCGCGCGGCGCGCAGCGCGCATGGATCTCCAGCAGCTCGGGCGGCACGACATGCGGCGGCGGCGGCATCGCGTCGCGGCCGCCGGAGACGGTGTTGACGGTCACCGTGTCGCCGGAGCGCACCGCGAGCACCGGCTTCAGGCCCGGGTCGAAGACGCCCCAGTGGATCGTCTCGGGCGAGGAATCGAGGACGTGGTGCCGGCTCATGCCTTCTCCTTTGTCCGTGCGGTGAGGGAGAGCGCGATGCCCGCGAGCGCGATCATCGATCCGCCCACGAGCGTGAAGGCGTCGGGCTGCTCGCCGAAGACGAGGTAGCCGAGGATGACGGCCCAGATCAGCGACACGTAGCCGAAGGGCGCGACCAGCGAGGCAGGCGCGTAGGCGAGCGCGCTGATCATGATGAAGTGGCCGACGCCCACGAGCAGCCCGTGCACGACGAGCACGGCGAGGTGGACCGGCGTGGGCGGCACCCAGACGAGCCCGACGAGGCAGGAGGAGAGGAGGAAGCCGAGCAGTGCCGTGTAGAAGAGGCTCGGCAGCGAGGCGTCGATGGCGCTGACATGGCGCGTCAGCACCTGGTAGAGCGCGTAGCTGCAGGCGGTGGCGAGCGGCAGGAGCATCGCGAGCTCGATCGAGCCCAGCTCCGGCCGCACCACCGCGACGAGTCCGGCGAAGCCGAGGCAGATCGCGGCCCAGCGCTTCCACCCGACGGTCTCGCCCAGCATCGGCATCGCGATCGCCGCGACGATCAGCGGCGCCGTCGAGCCGATCACCTTGGTGGTGGCGAAGGGCAGGAAGCTGAGCCCGGCGAGGAAGGTCGCCGCCGAGAGCCACAGCGCGGTGCCGCGCGCCACCTGGAGGAGCGGGACCTGCGTGCCGAGCACGCGCCTCCAGCCGAGCCAGGGGATGGCCGCGCAGAGCGCGAGGAACAGCACGGTGTAGCGGATCCACACCAGCTGCAGGACCGGATAGCTCTGCACGAACCACTTCGCGGTGGCGTCGAGGTGGCTGGCGAGCGTCGCGAAGACCAGCACGAGGCCGATCCCCAGCAGCGGCCGGTCCTGGCGCATTCGGGGCTTGTCCACGGGCGGGGATGCTAGCGCAGCCGGGGGCGCGCCGCGACGAATTGGCACATCGCGGCGTTCCGCGCCCGGCGCGACCCTGACCTGCGACCAGCGAGGAGGAGCCCGCCCATGCGCCAGGCCGCCGACATCGTCCGTGACCAGAGGCCGCTCGCCCTGCCGCGCTCCGCGAGCGTGCGCGATGCCTGCCGCGCCATGCGCGCGCGCCACGTCGGCGACGTGCTGGTGGTCGACGCCGCCGGGACGCTCGCGGGGATATTCACTGGGCGCGATGCCGTCTGCCGCGTCCTCGCCGAGGGGCTGGATCCCGCCGCGACCACCATCGCCGACGTCATGACCAGGGATCCCGACGCCATCGCGCCGGGCTGCGACGCGGTCGAGCTGCTGCGGCGCATGCGCGACGGCGGCTATCGCCACCTTCCGGTGGTCGATGGCGGTCGCGTCGTCGGCATCGTCTCGCGCGGCGACCTGCGCGGCCTCGAGCACGCGCGGCTGGACGAGGAAACGGGGCTGTGGGAGAGGATGTGACCGACCTCCCAGCCGCGGGGACCAAATGCCGGAGAACCACGCCCAGCTGCGATCGCCGAGCTTCCTGCTGCCGGTCGAGGACAAGGAGTTCCTCCTCCGCGACGAGATGCGCGCGATCCGCTTCGCGCTCGAATACGCGAAGGCGGAGCTGCTGCTGCGAGAATGGGGCGTGCGCACGACCATCGTGGTCTTCGGCAGCGCGCGCGTGCCCTCGCCCGAGCAGGCCGAGGCGCTGCTGCGCGGCGCGCATGGCACGCCGCGCGAGGAGGAGGCGGCGCGGCGCGCCGCGCAGGTGCGCTGGTACCAGGAGGCGCGCGCCTTCGGGCGCATCGCCTCGGAGCGCGGCGGCGCGCGCGTGCGCGACCACGGCCCGCGCGACAACGTGATCGCGACCGGTGGCGGCCCGGGCATCATGGAGGCGGCGAACCGCGGCGCGCACGAGGCCGGCGCGCCGAGCATCGGCTTCAACATCACGCTGACCCACGAGCAG
>VGDA01000373.1 GCA_016869915.1 Alphaproteobacteria bacterium | reverse complement strand
GCGACCTCGATGCCACCGCCTTCGCGCGCGCGCTGCAGGAGCATTCGATCTCGCTCTCCGTCGGCGCGTCCGCCGACTCGATCCAGGGCAGCCTGCGCGTGCTCGACGCGCATCGCGCGCGCGGCGCGGAACTGCTGCGCCTCGCGCTCGTCGCGCCGCGCTTCGACGCCGACGCGCTCGAGCGCGTGCGCACCCGCACGCTCGCCGGGCTGCAGCGCCAGCAGGAGGATCCGCGCTCGATCCTGCGCGAGGCCTTCGGCCGCCTCGCCTGGGGCGAGCATCCCTATGGCCAGGGCGCTGAGGCGGAAATCGCCTCGGTGCGCGGTGCCACGGTGGAGGCGATGCGCGGCTTCCTCGCGCGGCGCATGGCGCGCGACAACCTCGTCGTCGGGGCCGTCGGCAACATCGACGCCGCGGCGCTTGGCGCGCTGCTCGACCAGGTCTTCGGCGGGCTGCCCGCGCGCGCGGCGGCCTACGGCGTGCCGGAGGCACGGCCCGCGATCGACGCCGAGCGCGTCGTCGTCATCCGCCGCCCGGCGCCGCAGGCCCTCGTCCTGTCCGGCGCGCCGGGCATGAAGCGCGACGATCCGGACTGGTTCGCCGCGCAGCTGGTCAACTACGTGCTCGGCGGCGGCGGCTTCAACTCGCGGCTGATGACGGAGATGCGCGAGAAGCGCGGCCTCACCTATGGCGTGTCGACCTCCTACCAGGCGCTCGACCGCGGGGCGCTCGTCCTCGCGTCCTTCTCCACCGACAACGCCCGCGCCGGCGAGGCGGTCGACCTGCTGCGCGCGCAATGGCGGCGCATGGGCGAGGAGGGGCCGGGCGAGCAGGAACTCGAGGATGCGAAGGCCTACATGACCGGAGCCTTCGCGCTCTCCCTCGATTCCAGCTCCGCGGTGGCGGGCCTGCTCGTGACGCTCCAGAACGAGGGGCTCGGCATGGATTACCTGTCGCGGCGCGACTCGCTGATCCGCGGCGTCACGATCGAGGACGCGCGCCGCGTCGCGCGGCGCATGCATGGCGGGCCCGGCTTCCTGACCGTGGTCGTCGGCGAGCCGGCGGGCGTCCGGGGCGAGGGCGGCTGAGCCCGTGCAGGCGCGCGCGATCCGCAGGCTGCCCGACACGCTCGTCAACCAGATCGCTGCGGGCGAGGTGATCGAAAGGCCGGCGGCCGCGCTCAAGGAAGTCGTCGAGAACGCCATCGATGCCGGCGCGCGGCGCATCGACGTCGCGCTCAAGGAATCCGGCAAGGCCGCCATCGTCGTCTCCGACGATGGGCGCGGCATGGCGCGCGAGGACCTCGCGCTCGCGATCGAGCGCCACGCGACCTCGAAGCTGCCAGGCGACGACCTCTCGGACATCTCCAGCTTCGGCTTCCGCGGCGAGGCGCTGCCCTCGATCGGCGCGGTCGCGCGGCTCGCGATCACCAGCCGCGCCGCGGGCGCCGCCGAGGCCTGGACGATCCGCGTCGAGGGGGGGCGGCGCGAGGGGCCCGAGCCGGCGGCGCATGGCGCGGGCACGCGCGTCGAGATCCGCGACCTCTTCTTCGCCACGCCCGCGCGGCTCAAGTTCCTCAAGGGCGACCGCGCCGAGCTGCAGGCCTGCGTCGACGCGGTCGAGCGCCTGGCGATGGCGAACCCGCACATCGCCTTCTCCGTCCTCGCCGATGGCCGCCAGGCGCTGCGCCTCGCGCCCGCCACGGACGAAGCGGCGCATGCGCGGCTCGAGCGCCTGTCCGCGGTGGTCGACCGCGAGTTCTTCGCCAACGCGATCGAGGTCGACGCCGAGCGCGAGGGCGTGCGCCTCGTCGGCCATGCGAGCCTGCCGACCTTCCATCGCGCGACCGCGCAGATGCAGTACCTGTTCGTCAACGGCAGGCCCGTGCGCGACAGGCTGCTCGCCGGCGCGGTGCGCGCGGCCTATGCCGACTTCCTCGCGCGCGACCGCCATCCCGTCGTCGCGCTCTTCGTCGAGCTGCCGCCCGACCAGGTCGACGTCAACGTGCATCCCGCGAAGTCGGAGGTGCGATTCCGCGATGCGGGCCTGGTGCGCGGCCTGCTCGTCGGCGCGCTGAAGCACGCGCTCGCCGGCGCCGGCTTCCGCGCCGCGACCACGCCGGGGCTCGACGCGCTCGCCGCGCTGCGCCCGGGGACGCTGCCCGCGCCCCAGGCCTTCGGCGGCGGCGCCTATCCGGCCGTCCCGGGCCATGGCCAAGCGTGGCCCGGCCTTGCAGAGACGCTCGGCGCCGCGGCGCCCTCCGCGCCCGCCGCGGCCCCGGCGCCGGGCGCCGCTGAAGCCGGGTCCTTCCCGCTGGGCGTCGCGCGCGCCCAGCTCTTCGAGACCTACATCCTCGCGCAGACCGCCGATGGCATCGTCGTGGTCGACCAGCACGCCGCGCATGAGCGCCTCGTCTACGAGCGCATCAAGGCAGAGCTCGCGGAGCATGGCGTGCGGCGCCAGGCGCTGCTGATCCCCGAGATCGTCGAGCTCGACGAGGCGCGCGCCGCGCGACTGCTGGCGCGCGAGGCGGAGCTGCTGCGCCTCGGCCTCGCCATCGAGGGCTTCGGGCGCGGCGCGGTCGCGGTGCGCGAGGTTCCGGCGCTGCTCGGCGCGGTCGACGCGGCGGGGCTGGTGCGCGACCTCGCCGACGAGCTCGAGGAGCATGGCGAGGCGCTCGCGCTGGGCGAGCGCCTCGCCGACATCTGCTCCACCATGGCCTGCCACGGCAGCGTGCGCGCCGGCCGGCGGCTCTCGCCGGAGGAGATGAACGCGCTCCTCCGGCGCATGGAGGCGACGCCGCATTCCGGCCAGTGCAACCACGGCCGCCCCACCTGGGTCGAGCTCAAGCTCGCCGACATCGAGCGCCTCTTCGGCCGCCGCTGAGGCAACCGGGGACGGAGCCCGGCAACCGGGGACGGAGCCCGGATTACTCCCGACCAAGCCTCAAGCCTCCGTGCGGCGGCGGCCGGAAACACCCGGGACGACCCTTCGGCCAAGCATCGCGCCGACCTGTTCCTGGAAGCGGGGGCTCCCGAGGGCATGGCTGCCCGCGGTGGCCCGGCGGATATCGGCGATGACGTCGCCGGGCATGCGCCGGACGAAGAGTGCCCGATACGCGGCCGCGCGGCTCTCCGGGTCTGGACCGAGCGCCAGGAAGACCTCGTGCGGCGTCACGAGGGTCGACGGCCAGGTGCTCGCGTTCATCCGATGGCTGGACCACGGATAGTCCCGGGGGTCGTCCACGATGGCCGCGCGAACCGGATTGAGCTCGATGTAGCGATGGCAGGCTAGGAGGTAGGCCTCGCTGTCGACGAGGCAGGAGCGGAAACGCCCCTCCCAGAGCGTGCCGCTGCGGCGGTAGGCGCGGTTGACCGATTGCACGTAGCGCTGGTTGAGCTGGCGCATCAGGCGCGAGAGCGCATCCGCGCGCGAAGGGGTCACCAGCAGGTGCACGTGGTTGGTCATGAGCACGTAGGCGTGCACGGCGCAGCCCAGCGCCGGCGCAAGCTCGGCGAGCAGCGCGAGGTAATGCAGGCGGTCGTCGTCGCGGAAGAAGCAGGCGCCGCGATCGATGCCGCGCTGCACGAGATGCGCGCTGACGCCGCCGAGCGCCAGCCTGGGTAGGCGAGGCATGGCGCCGGCGATCCTGCACCGCCGCGCCCTGCGCGCGGCGGTGCAGAGAGAGCAGCCCGGCGCTCCAGATGCACGCCTGGAGGTAATCCGGGCTCCGTCCCGGGTTGTTTCCTCAGGGCGTGTCCTGCACCGCCTTGATCATCTCCATGCCGCCGACCTTCGACGCCCAGTTCTGGTAGATCGGCATCATCGCCCTCTGCCACGGCGTCTTGTCGACCTTGTGGTACTTCGCCCCGGCGGCCACCGCCTTGGCCATCGCCTCCTCGTCGCCCTCGGCGATCAGCCGGTCCTGCAGCTTGATGCCTTCCTCGCCGGCCGACTGGACCAGCGCCTGCAGCTCGGGCGACAGGCGCCGCCAGAAATTCATCGAGAAGCCGACCGCC
>VGDA01000372.1 GCA_016869915.1 Alphaproteobacteria bacterium | reverse complement strand
GTCCCCTTCGTGATGCTTCAGCTCCTCGGCCTGCTCTTCTGCGTGGCCTTCCCCTCGCTCGTGCTCTGGCTCCCGAACTGGGCGCTCGCCCGCTGAACGGCATCGCCCTCAGCTGAGATAGTGCCGCGAGATCTCGGAGCCGAGGACGGAGTTCTGCTCGATGAACTCCGTCAGGTACTCGTGCAGGCCCTGGCGGAAGACGTCCTCGATGCGGCCGTAGCGCAGCCGCGCATGCATCTGCCCGATCAGGCGGTGGCATTCGCCGCGCGTGCCATAGGCGCCGGCGAGCGCCTCGAGGTAGCGCGCGAGGTCGTCGTAGCAGGCGACGAGCGAGCGCGGCATCTCCGGGCGCAGGATCAGCAGGTCGGCGACCAGCCAGGGCTTGAGGCGGTCGCGATAGACCCAGTGGTAGGCGCGCTGGGCCGAGACCGAGCGCAGGATCGACGTCCACTGGTAGTAGTCGCGCGTGCCGCCGACGCCGGATTCGCGCGGCAGCAGCACGTGGTACTTCACGTCGAGGATGCGCGCCGTGCTGTCCGCGCGCTCGATCGCCATGCCGAGCCGCGTGAACCAGTAGGCGTCGTTGCGCAGCATGGTGCCCATCGCGGCGCCGCCGAAGCGCAGCGAGCGCTCCTTCACCCATTCGAGCAGGCGGCGCACGTTGCCGACCGCGAAGTCCTCGTCGCGCAGCTGGCGCGCCTCGAGCCAGGCGGAGTTCACCGCCTCCCACATGTCGGTGGTGATGCCCGTGCGGTCGGCGCGCGCGTTGCGCCGCGCCATCTCGAGGCAGGCGAGGATCGAGGACGGGTTGGCGGGGTCGCGCGTGAGGTGGTCGATCACCGCCTGCGCGGTCGGCTCGCGCCCCGTCGCGGCGAAGCTCTGCTCGCAGCCCGCGGCGAGGATGGTCGAGCGCCATTCCATGGCGTCGCCGCCGGCCTCCTGCGACAGGCTGGCCATGCGCAGGCCGACATCGAGCAGGCGCGCGACGTTCTCGCTGCGCTCGATGTAGCGCGCGAGCCAGAAGAGGTTGTCCGCGGTGCGGCTCAGCATGCCCGTGCCCTCACCCTTCCAGGACCCAGGTGTCCTTGGTGCCGCCGCCCTGGCTCGAGTTCACGACCAGCGAGCCCTCGCGCAGCGCCACGCGGGTGAGCCCGCCCGGCACGAGGCGGATCTCGCGGCCCACCAGCACGTAGGGCCTGAGGTCGACATGGCGCGGCGCCACGCCCGAGGCGACGAAGGTCGGGCAGGTCGAGAGCGCGAGCGTCGGCTGCGCGATGTAGCCATCGGGCCGGGCGCGCAGCCGCGCGGCGAACTCCGCGCGCTCGGCGACGGTCGCGTGCGGCCCCACCAGCATGCCGTAGCCGCCCGAGCCCGCGACGTCCTTCACCACCAGCTCGTGCAGGTGGTCGAGCGCGTAGGCGAGGCCCTCCTTCTCGCTGCAGCGCCAGGTCGGCACGTTGCGCAGCAGCGGCTCCTCGCCGAGGTAGAAGCGCACCATGTCCGGCACGAAGGTGTAGACGGCCTTGTCGTCGCTGACGCCGGCGCCGGGCGCGTTGGCGATCGTCACGTTGCCGGCGCGGTAGGCGTCCATGATGCCCGGCACGCCGAGCACCGAATCCGCGCGGAAGCAGGACGGGTCGAGGAACGCGTCGTCGATGCGCCGGTAGACGACGTCGACGCGCTTCAGCCCGCGCGTCGTGCGCATGTAGGCGACGAGGTCCTGGACCACGAGGTCGACGCCCTCGACGAGCTCGATCCCCATCTCGTCGGCGAGGAAGGAATGCTCGTAGTAGGCGCTGTTGAAATGGCCGGGCGTGAGCAGCGCCACCACCGGGTCGCCCTTGCAGTTGCGCGGCGCGACCGAGCGCAGCGTGTCGAGCAGCAGGTCGGGATAGTGCGAGACCGGGCGCACGCGGCAGCGCGTCAGCAGGTCGGGGAAGAGCCGCGTCATCACCTCGCGGTTCTCCAGCATGTAGGAGACGCCCGACGGCGTGCGGCAATTGTCCTCGAGCACGTAGAACTCGTCGGGCGAGACGCGCACGACGTCGATGCCCGCGACATGGGTGTAGACGTCCTGCGCGACCGACAGGCCCTGCATCTGCGCGAGGAAGCCGGGGTTGCGCAGCACGAGCTCGGCCGGGATCCGGCCCGCGCGCAGGAATTCCTGCGCGCCGTACATGTCGGCGATGAAGGCGTTGAGCGCCTTCACGCGCTGCGCCAGGCCGCGCGACAGCGCGTCCCATTCCGCGCCGTCGATCACGCGCGGGATGACGTCGAAGGGGATCAGCCGCTCGGGATCGCCGCCCTCGGTGTAGACGGCGAAGGTGATGCCCGTGCGGCGGAAGATGAACTCCGCCTCGCGGCGCCTCGTCTCCATCGCCTCGGGCGAGGTCGCGGCCAGCCAGTCGCGCACCCGGGCGTATGGCGGGCGGCACGATTCCATCGGCCCCATCTCGTCGAATGCGACTGGTGGCATCGCCGCTCCCTGCATGCTCGCGTCGTCGACCGTTCGCAAGGCAAGAAGCATACCAGCCGGGGCGAGGCGAGTCGCCGGCCGCGGGCGGCCCTGCGCCCACGGAATGGACAGGGCGCCGAAATCGCGGGCAGGGGCCGCCTTCGGATCAGACCGGCGGCAGGCGCGCGGCCAGCGTCGCCTTCACGATCTTGCCCGCGGCGTTCTTGGGCATCTCGTCGACGACGCGGATCTCGCGCGGCACCTTGTAGGGCGCGAGGCGCCCCGCGCAGGTCGCGCGCAGCTCCTCGGGCGTCACCGCGCCGCGCAGCACGACGAAGGCGGCGACCTCCTCGCCCAGCTCGCGCGACGGCCAGCCGACGACCGCAGCCTCGACGACGGCCGGATGCGACTGCAGCGCGGCCTCGACCTCGACCGGGTAGATGTTGATGCCGCCGCGGATGAGCATGTCCTTCTTGCGGCCCTTGAGGAACACGTAGCCGGCGGCGTTCACGCTGGCGAGGTCGCCGGGGAAGAACCAGCCGTCGCGGAACACCTCGCGCGTGGCCTCGGGATCCTCGTGGAAGCCGGTGGCGACGCCGGGCCCGCGATAGCCGAGCCGCCCGACCTCGCCCGCGGGAAGCGGGCGGAACGCGTCGTCGAAGATCGCGACCTCGACGCCGAAGACGGGCCGCCCGACGGAATCGTCGTGGACGTCCATGTCCTCCGGGCGCAGCAGCGACACGCCGCCGCCCTCGGTCGACGCGTAGTACTCGCAGAAATTCGGGCAGAGCCGCCGGCGGATCTCGCGCCGCTCCTCCGGGTGCAGCGGCGCGCCGCTCGACAGCAGCAGGCGCATCGCGCGCAGCGGCGCGGCCTCGGCGTCGGAGAGGTCGAGCAGCCGGCGCAGCAGCGTGGGCACAAGGAAGGCGCTGGTGGCGCCGCGCCGCGCGACCTCGGCGGCAAGCTCGGCCGCCTTGTAGGGCGGCGGGAAGAGCACGACCGTGCCGCCGGAGAAGAGCAGCGACATCGAGAAGGTGCGCCCGCCGCCGAAATACATCGGCGTCGCGGAGACGTAGGTCTCGCGCGCGTTGAGCCCCATGTCGATCCAGTGCGTCCAGAAGCGGCGCAGGAACTGCTGGTGCGTCACCACCGGCCCCTTGGGCCGGCCGGTCGTGCCGGAGGAGAGCGACAGCAGCAGCGGCGCGTCGCCGCGCGAGGGGAAGTCCATGTCGGCGCGCGCGCGCGCCACCTCGGCGTGGAAGGCGTCGTCGACGGGCACGCAGCGCAGCGCGCCCAGCGGCGCGGCGCCGGGCTCGACCAGAACGAGCCTGGCGCGGAAGCGCTCGGCGACGGCGCGCTGCTCGGGCTCGGTCCAGCGCCAGTCCAGCGGCAGCGCCACCGCGCCGCGGCGTGCGGCCATGTAGAGCGCGAGCAGGTGGTCTATCGAATCGCGCAGCGCGATGCCGACGACGTCGCCCTCGCCGATGCCGAGCGCGTCGAGATGCGCCGCGCCGCGGCGCACGATCCCGTCGAGGTCGCGATAGGGGACGACGCGATCGCCCTGCACG
>VGDA01000371.1 GCA_016869915.1 Alphaproteobacteria bacterium | reverse complement strand
GGCCCGCGACAATCCGAACCTCCAGGGCATCGTGCTCGGCGGCCACGGCGTCATCAGCTGGGCGGAGGACTCGCAGGCCTGCTACCGGCTCTCGCTCGACATCATCGAGACGGCGGGCCGCTTCATCGAGGCGCGCGAGAAGGGTCGCGTCGCCTTCGGCGGCGCCGCGCGCGCGCCGCTCGACCAGGCCGCGCGCCGCCGCGCCGTCGCGACGGCGGCGCCGGTGCTGCGCGGCCTCGCCTCGCGCCGGCAGCGCAAGGTCGGACATTTCACCGACGCGCCCGAGGTGCTCGACTTCGTCGGATCGCGCGACTGCGCGCGCCTCGCCGCACTCGGCACCAGCTGCCCGGACCATTTCCTGCGCACCAAGGTGAGGCCGCTGCTGCTCGACCTGCCCGAGGGCGAGGCTCGAGATCCGGCCGCGTTGCGCGCGGCGGCGGCGGATGCCTTCGACGCCTACGAGCGCGACTACGCGGCCTGGTACGAGTCCTGCCGCCAGCCCGACTCGCCCGCGATGCGCGACCCCGCGCCGGTCGTGCTGCTCTGGCCGGGCGTCGGCATGCTGACCTTCGCCGCCGACCGCCAGACCGCGCGCGTCGCGGCCGAGTATTTCGTCAACGCCATCAACGTCATGCGCGGCGCCGAGGCGACGGGCGGCTATGCCGGCCTCAACCTGCGCGAGGCCTTCGGCGTCGAGTACTGGCTGCTCGAGGAGGCGAAGCTGCGCCGCCTGCCGCCGGAGAAGCGGCTCGCGCGCCGCGCGGCGCTGGTCTCCGGCGCGGCGAGCGGCATCGGCCTCGCCATCGCCGAGCGCTTCCTCGCCGAGGGCTGCGCCGTGATGCTCCTCGACCGCGACGCGCCTCGCCTCGCCGAGGCCGCCGCCGCGCTCGCGCGCCGCCACCAGCCCGACCGCGTCGCCCATGTCGTCGCCGACCTGCGCGACGAGGCGGCGATCGAGGCCGCCTTCGACGCCGCGTCGCTCGCCTTCGGCGGCGTCGACATCCTCGTCAACAACGCCGGCCTGTCGATCTCCGGCGACATCGCCGACTTCTCCGCCGCCGACTACGACCTCATGGAGGAGGTCATGGCGCGCGGGTCCTTCCTGCTGTCGCGCGGCTTCGCGCGCCGCATCCGCCAGCAGCGCCTGCCCGGCGACATCGTCTATGTCGCGAGCAAGAACGGCATCGCCGTCGGGCCGAGCAACGTCGCCTATGGCTCGATCAAGGCGGCGCAGGCGCACCAGGCGCGACTGCTCGCCGCGGAGCTCGGCAAGGACGGCGTGCGCGTCAACATGGTCAATCCCGACGCGGTCATCCGCGGCTCGGGCATCTGGGCGCAGGGCTGGGCCGAGGGCCGCGCGCGGGCCTATGGGATCTCCGTCGAGGACCTGCCCGCGCACTACGCCAGGCGCACGCTGCTCAACGTGGAGATCCTGCCCGAGGACATCGCCGCGGCGGCGCTCGCCTTCGTCGGCGGCGAGCTCTCCAAGACGACGGGCGCGATCCTCACCGTCGATGGCGGCCTGCCCGCCGCCTTCCCGCGCTGAGCCGCGCGGCCGATGGCGGCGCCGGGCCATGTCGCGGTCCTCGACCACGGCAAGACGAGCCTGAAGCTGCTGCTGGTCGATGCGCAGGGCGCGGTGGTCGCGCGCCGCGCCGCGCCCAATCGCGCGCAGGCCGGCCCGCCCTGGCTGCATCTCGACGTCGAGGGCATCGAGCGCTGGCTGCTCGAGGGGCTCGGCGAATTCGCGCAGCAGGCGCGCATCGAGGCGGTCGTCGCCGCCACGCATGGCTGCGGCTTCGCGCTGGTCGATGGCCCCGACCCGGTGCTGCCGGTGATGGACTACGAGGCGCCGCCGCCGGCCGACGTCGACGCTGCCTATGACCGCGGCGCGCCCGGCTTCGAGGAATGCTTCACGCCGCGCCTGCCGCTGGGCCTCAACGCCGGGCGCCAGCTCTTCTGGCAGCAGCAGGCCGCGCCGGCCGAATTCGCGCGCGCGCGCCAGGTCCTCGCGCTGCCGCAATTCTGGGCCCGCAGGCTCGGCGGCGACGCCGCGAGCGAGGTGACGTCGCTGGCCTGCCACGGCCATCTCTGGGACCCGCGGCGGGGCGCCTTGTCCTCGCTCGTCGCCAGCCAGGGCTGGGGCCGGCTCTTCCCGCCCCTGGCGCCGGCCTGGGCGACGCTCGGCGTCGTCTCCGCCGCGGTCGCGCGCGCCACCGGCCTGCCGCGCGACTGCCGGATCGCCTGCGGCGTCCATGACAGCAACGCCGCGTGGCTGCGCCATCTCGGCGCGGGGCGCGACCTCGCGCTCGCCTCCACCGGCACCTGGGTCGTCTGCTTCAGCGCCGCGGGCCGGCTCGAGGCGCTGGACCCGGCGCGCGACACGCTTGCCAATGTCGATGTCGAGGGCAGGCCCGTCTGCTGCAGCCGCTTCATGGGCGGGCGCGCCTACGCCGCCATCGCCGGCGACGCGCCCGCGGCGACGCGCGACGAGGTCGAGGCGACGATCGCCGACATGACGCTGGCGCTGCCCTGCTTCGCGGGCGGCGGCGGGCCCTTCCCCGGGCAGGAGGGGCGCATCCTCGGCCCGGCGCCGCGCCATCGCGCCGCGCTGGCCACGCTCCACCTCGCGCTGATGCTCGACGTCGCGCTCGACCTCGCCGGCCCCGCGCCGCGCATCGTGGTCGACGGCGCGCATGTCGCCAACGCGGAGCTGCCCGCGCTGCTCGCCGCGCTGCGCGCGCCCGCGCGCGTCGAGGTCTCCGCCGACGCCGATGGCGTCGCGCTGGGCGCGGCGATGCTCGCGCGCCGCGGCAGCCGCATGCCCCGGGCCGAGCCCGCGCCGCGCCATGTCGTGCCGGCCGCCATCCCGGGCCTCGCGGCCTATCGCGACGCATGGCACGCGGCGCTCGCCGGGGCGCCGGCGCGGCGCTAGGAATGGCGCCGCAGCTCCACGGGGACAACGCCATGACGCCGACGCCGCCACCCGGGTTCGTGCCCGCCGCCTTCGACGGCGCGCGCCTCGTCGCCGACCTCGCGACGACGCTCGACGCGCTGCCCGGCGCGATGGCGTTCGGGCGCGAGGTCGCGCCGCGCATCGACCACGTCGTCTTCCTCGCCTGCGGCTCGCCCAACCGCGCGATGCGCGGCCTGCAATACTGGATCGAGCGCCACAGCCCGACCCTCGAGGTGCGCCGGCATTTCCCGGCGGAGTTCATCGCCCAGGACCCGCCGCGCCTCGACGCGCGCACGCTGGTGGTGCTCGGCTCGAAGTCCGGCACGACGCCGGAGACCGTCGCCGCGGCGGAGTTCCTGCGCGACCGGCCCTGCATCACCGTCGCCATCACGCAATCCGCGTCCTCGCCGCTCGCCGGCCTCGCGCGCCACGTCTTCCTGATCGGCGAGACGCCGGAATCCTTCCTCGGCATGGCGATGATCGCGCAGGCTCTGGTCGGCGGCCTGCTCGCGGGCCGGGATGGCTGGCCGCACGAGGCCGCGCTGCTCGCCTCGCTGCGCGCGCTGCCCGGCGCGCTCGTCGACGCGGCGATCTCGGCCGACGCGCGCGGCGTCGCCAACGCGCTGGCGCTGCGCGACGACCATGTCGTCTACCTGCTCGCCTCCGGCCCGTGCTTCACCAACGCCTATGTCTTCGGCGTCTGCATCCTCATGGAGATGCTGTGGATGCATGCCTGCCCGGTCGAGGCGGCGGAGTTCTTCCACGGCCCCTTCGAGGTCGTCCGCCGCGACACGCCGCTGGTCGTGATCCTGGGCGAGGACCCGAGCCGCCCGGTCGCGGAGCGCGCGCTGCGCTTCTGCGAGAAGCAGAGCGACCGCGTCTTCGCCTACGACTCGCGCGCGCTCGCCATGCCCGGCATCGCGCCGGAGATGCGCGCGATGCTCGCGCCCTACGTGCTGCAGGCCGCGCTCAAGCGCATCTCCGCCAACCTCTCGATCCTGCGCGGCAAGCCGCTCGGCGAGCGGCGCTACATGTGGAAGGGCGGCTACTGAGCCCGGCCGGAGCGTGCGCCATGCCCGCCA
>VGDA01000370.1 GCA_016869915.1 Alphaproteobacteria bacterium | reverse complement strand
AGCGCGTGATCACGCGCCATGGCTCCGCCGAGGCTGCGGTACGCAACATGACGCCGACGCATCCGCTGGGTCGCATCGCGACGACCGACGAGATCGCGGAAGCGATATGGTTCCTCGCGACCGAGAGCTCGGCCTTCGTGACCGGCACCGACCTCAGGGTCGACGGCGGCTACACCGCCGCCTGAGGGACACGCGCGCCGCGCGAACGAAGACGCCGCCGCCGGTCTCCCGGCGGCGACGCCCGATTCCGCGCGATCGTGGCCTGGCTCAGGCCCGGGCGCGACGCCTCGGGGCCGCGGAGGAGCGGCGTGCCGGCTTCGCCTCGCCTTCGTCGCCGCCCTCGGCGGGCTCCGCCTGCTCGGCCTGCTCGGCCTGCTGCTGCTGGCGTTCCTGCTGGGCGAGCACCTCGCGGTCGCGATCGGCGGCGATCTCGCGGAAGCGGTTCATCACCGCGCCCGTGCCGGCCGGGATGAGGCGTCCGACGATCACGTTCTCCTTCAGCCCGATCAGGCTGTCGGTCTTGCCGATCACCGACGCCTCGGTGAGGACGCGCGTCGTCTCCTGGAACGAGGCCGCGGAGATGAAGGAGCGCGTCTGCAGCGAGGCCTTGGTGATGCCCTGCAGGACGGGCTGCGCGGAAGCCTCGCGCAGGTCCTGGGCGGCGGCCTTGCGGTTCACCTCCTCGAACTCGTCGCGGTCCACCTGCTCGCCGACCAGGAAGGTCGTCTCGCCGGGGTCCACGATCTCCACCTTCTGCAGCATCTGGCGGACGATCACCTCGATGTGCTTGTCGTTGATCTTCACGCCCTGCAGCCGGTAGACGTCCTGGATCTCGTTGACGAGGTAGCTCGCGAGTTCCTCGACGCCGAGCACGCGCAGGATGTCGTGCGGCACGCGGTGGCCGTCGACGAGCGTGTCGCCGCGCTGGACCATGTCGCCTTCCTGCACCCCGATGTGCTTGCCCTTCGGGATGAGGTACTCGACCGCCGGCTGCGTCTCGTCGCCGGGGCGGACGACGATGCGGCGCTTGGTCTTGTAGTCCTTGCCGAACTCTACGCGGCCCTCGCCCTCGCTGATGATCGCGAAGTCCTTCGGGCGGCGCGCCTCGAACAGCTCGGCCACGCGCGGCAGGCCGCCCGTGATGTCGCGGGTCTTCGACGACTCGCGCGAGATGCGGGCGATGATGTCGCCGGCCTTCACGGTCGCGCCGTTGGCCACCGACAGGATCGCCTCGACCGGGAGGAAGTAGCGGGCCTCCAGGCCGTTGGCGAGCAGGATCTGCTCGCCCTTCGCGTCGCGCAGCACGATGCGCGGGCGCAGGTCGGCGCCGCGCGGCTGCTGGCGCCAGTCGATGACGCTCTTGCTGGTGATGCCGGTCGCCTCGTCGACCACCTCGCGGACCGACAGGCCCTCGACGAGGTCGACGTAGTGGGCGACGCCCTCCTTCTCGGTGATGATCGGAAGGGTGTACGGATCCCACTCGGCCAGCTTCTGGCCCTTCTTGACCGCCGCTCCCTCGTCGGCGAGCAGGCGCGCGCCGTAGGGCACGCGGTGCCTGGCGCGCTCGCGCCCGGCGCCGTCGACCAGCACCACCTCGACGTTGCGGCCCATGACGATGCGCTCGCCCTGGGAGTTCACGACGACGTTGCGGTTGCGCACGGTGACCTTCGTGTCGAAGGCCGCCTCGACGGTGTTCTCCAGCTTGACCTGCGCCGCGCCGCCGATGTGGAACGTACGCATGGTGAGCTGCGTGCCCGGCTCGCCGATCGACTGCGCGGCGATGATGCCCACCGCCTCGCCGACATTGACCGGGGTGCCGCGGGCGAGGTCGCGCCCGTAGCAGCGTGCGCAGACGCCGCCCGTGGACTGGCAGGTGAGCACGGAGCGGATCTTGACCGACTCCAGGCCGATCTTCTCGATCTGCTCGACGTCGGCTTCCTGGATCAGCTCGCGCGCCTTGACGAGCACGCGGCCATCCAGCGGGTCGACCACGTCGACGGCCGCGGTACGGCCGAGCACGCGCTCGCCGAGCGGCGAGATGACCTCGCCGCCCTCGACCACGGCGCGGACGGTGAGGCCGGCCTCGGTGCCACAATCGTCCTCGACGATGATGACGTCCTGCGCCACGTCGACCAGGCGCCGCGTCAGGTATCCCGAGTTCGCCGTCTTGAGCGCCGTGTCGGCGAGGCCCTTGCGCGCGCCGTGCGTCGAGTTGAAGTACTCGAGGACGGTGAGGCCTTCCTTGAAGTTCGAGATGATCGGTGTCTCGATGATCTCGCCCGAGGGCTTGGCCATGAGGCCGCGCATGCCGGCCAGCTGCTTGATCTGCTGGGGCGAGCCGCGCGCCTGGCTGTGCGCCATCATCCAGACGGAATTCATCGGCTTGCCCGGCTGGAGGCGGCTGATCTCCTTCATCATCGCGGCCGCGACGTCGTCGGTGCACTTCGACCACGCGTCGATGACCTTGTTGTACTTCTCGCCCTGGGTGATCAGGCCGTCCTGGTACTGCTGCTCGTAGACCGCGACCAGGGTCTTCGTCTTCTCGACGAGGTCCTTCTTGGCGGCCGGGATGATCAGGTCGTCCTTGCCGAAGGAGATGCCGGCTCGGCAGGCATGCCCGAAGCCGAGCTGCATCATCCGGTCGGCGAAGATCACCGTCTCCTTCTGCCCGCAGTGGCGGTAGACGGTGTCGATGACGTTCGACACGTCCTTCTTCGTCAGCAGCTGGTTGATCAGCGAGAACGACACGTTCGGGTGCCGCGGCAGGATCTGCGACAGCAGCATGCGCCCCGGCGTCGTCGTGACGACCTGGACGATCGGCTGGTTCTGCGCGTCGACCGCGTGGTAGCGGCAGCGCACCTTGGCGTGCAGCGTGACCTTCTTGTGGAAGAGCGCCTGCTCGAGCTCGGCCACGTCGCGGAACGCCATGCCCTCGCCCGGCTCGCCGTCGCGCTGCATGGTCAGGTAGTAGAGGCCGAGGACGATGTCCTGCGACGGCACGATGATCGGCTTGCCGTTGGCGGGGCTGAGGATGTTGTTGGTCGACATCATCAGCACGCGCGCCTCGAGCTGCGCCTCGAGGCTCAGCGGCACGTGGACGGCCATCTGGTCGCCGTCGAAGTCGGCGTTGAAGGCCGTGCAGACCAGCGGGTGCAGCTGGATCGCCTTGCCCTCGATCAGCACCGGCTCGAAGGCCTGGATGCCGAGGCGATGCAGCGTCGGGGCGCGGTTGAGCAGGACCGGGTGCTCGCGGATGACCTCCTCGAGGATGTCCCAGACCTCGGGCCGCTCCTTCTCGACCATGCGCTTGGCGGCCTTGATCGTGTTCGCCATGCCGTAGAGCTCGAGCTTCGAGTAGATGAACGGCTTGAACAACTCGAGCGCCATCTTCTTCGGAAGGCCGCACTGGTGCAGCTTGAGCTCGGGGCCGACGACGATGACCGAGCGGCCCGAGTAGTCGACGCGCTTGCCGAGCAGGTTCTGGCGGAAGCGGCCCTGCTTGCCCTTGAGCATGTCGCTCAGGGACTTGAGCGGGCGCTTGTTGGCGCCGGTGATGACGCGGCCGCGACGGCCGTTGTCGAACAGCGCGTCGACGGCCTCCTGCAGCATGCGCTTCTCGTTGCGCACGATGATGTCCGGCGCCTTGAGCTCGATCAGCCGCTTGAGGCGGTTGTTGCGGTTGATGACGCGGCGATAGAGGTCGTTGAGGTCGGAGGTCGCGAAGCGGCCGCCGTCGAGCGGCACCAGCGGGCGCAGCTCGGGCGGGATCACGGGGATTACCTCCATGATCATCCATTCCGGGCGGTTCCCGGACTCGATGAAGAACTCGACCAGCTTGAGTCGCTTGACGAGCTTCTTGCGCTTGGCCTCGGAGGTTGCCTCCTTGAGGTCGGCGCGCATCGTGTCGCGCTCCTTCTCGAGGTCGATCTCCGAAAGCATGTCGCGGATCGCCTCGGCGCCGATCTTGGCCTCGAAGTTGCCCTCGCCATGCTCGTCCTGCGCCTGTACGAAGGCGTCCTCGCTCAGCACCTGGCGCATCTTCAGCGGCGTGG
>VGDA01000369.1 GCA_016869915.1 Alphaproteobacteria bacterium | reverse complement strand
GCGCGTAGCGGCTCCAGGTCGCGGTTATGACGAGGGCGAGCACCAGCGTCGGCAGGATCAGGTGGCGGAGCAGCGACAGGATGCTGCCCTCCTCGCCCAGTTCCCACATGCCGCCCGACGGCAGCCAGCGAAGCTCGAGCGCGAAGACGTAGATCGCCATCAGGCCGAACCAGAAGGTCGGGAAGGACAGCGCCACGAGCGCGCCCGACGTGGCCAGGATGTCGAATACCGAGTAGCGCCGCGTCGCGCCCAGCACCCCGATCGCGAGACCGACGACGATCGCCACCGAAAGCGCGCTGCCCATCAGCAGCAGCGTCGCCGGCACGCGCTCGAGGATCACGCCCAGCACCGGCCGCCCGCCGAAGAAGGTGTAGCCCCAGTTGCCGGTGAAGATCCCGCTCGCCCATTTCGCATACTGGATGTGGACGGGCTGGTCGAGCCCGAAGAGCACCCTGATGCGCTCGATGTCCTGCGCCTGGATCGTCGGGTTGAGCGTGTAGACGGCGAGCGGCCCGCCGGGCGCCAGATGCATCAGGCCGAAGCCGATGATCGACACGCCGATCAGCAGCGGCACGGCCTGCAGCAGGCGGCGCAGCAGGAACCCGATCATGGCTGCACCAGATGGCAGGCGACGCGGTGCCCCGGCGCGATCTCGCGCGGCACCGGCGCCTCGCGCGCGCAGGCATCGGTGGCGAGCGGACAGCGCGGATGGAAGTGGCAGCCCGAGGGCGGGCGGGCCGGGCTCGGCACGTCGCCGCGCGCGACGTGGCGGGTCCGGCGACGCCCGGGCACCGGCTCGGGCACGGCGGCGAGCAGCGCCTGCGTGTAGGGATGGCGCGCGCCGAAGAACAGCGCCTCGCGCGGCGCCGTCTCGACGATGCGCCCGAGATACATCACCGCGACGCGGTCGGCGACGTGGCTGACTACCGCGAGGTTGTGCGAGATCATCACATAGGCGAGGCCGAGTTCGACCTGCAGGTGGCGCATCAGGTTGACGATCTGCGCCTGGATCGACACGTCGAGGGCGCTGACCGGCTCGTCGCCGACGACCAGCTCGGGACGCAGCGCGAGCGCGCGCGCGATGCCGATGCGCTGGCGCTGGCCGCCGCTGAACTCGTGCGGATAGCGGCGCGCGGCCTCCTGCGGCAGCCCCACCATCTCGAGCAGTTCGGCCACGCGCGCGCGGCGCTGCCCCGCGTCGCCGATGCGATGGATCTCGAACGGCGCGGACAGGATCGCGCCTACGGTCATGCGCGGGTTCAGGCTGGAATACGGATCCTGGAAGATGATCTGCATGCGCCGGCGGAAGGGCGCGAGCTCGCGCTGGCCGCGGCGCGCGATCTCCTCGCCGCCGAACCGGATGCTGCCGGCGGTGGGATCGACGAGGCGAAGGATCGCCTTGCCGGTCGTCGTCTTGCCGCAGCCGCTCTCTCCGACCAGCGCCAGCGTCTCGCCGCGCGCGACGTCGAGGTCGACGCCGTCGACCGCGCGCACCATGCCCACGCGCCGGCGCAGCAGCCCCGCGCGGATCGGGAAATGCACCTGCAGCCCGGAGACGGAGAGCAGCGTCTCAGCCATCGAAGGGCTCCCAGCAGGCGAGGCGGTGGCGCGGCGCCGTCTGCACCAGGGGCGGAGCCTCGGCATGGCAGCGGGAAGCGGCGCGCGCGCAGCGCGGCGCGAAGGCGCAGCCCGCGGGCCGCTCGCCGGGCGCCGGGACGACGCCCGGTATCTCGGGCAGCGCATCCGGTCGCGCGCGCTCGATGCGCGGGATGCTGGCGAGCAACCCGCGCGCATAGGGATGGCGTGCGCCTGCGAAGAGCGCGTCGACGGGCGCTTCCTCGATGATGCGCCCCGCATACATCACCGCGACGCGATGCGCGTTCTCGGCGATGACGGCGAGATCGTGGGTGATCAGCAGGATCGCGCTGCCCAGTTCGCGCTGCAGGTCGCCGAGCAGTTCCAGGATCTGCGCCTGCACGGTGACGTCGAGCGCAGTGGTCGGCTCGTCGGCGATGAGCAGCGCCGGCCGGCAGGCGATCGCCGTCGCGATCATCGCGCGCTGGCGCATGCCGCCGGATAGCAGATGCGGATGCGAGGCCGCGACCCGGGCCGGATCGGGTATGCCGACGAGACGCAGCAACTCCTGGGCGCGCGACGCCGCGGCCGCCGCGCCAAGACCGAGATGGCGCATGGCCGGCTCGGCGATCTGCCGGCCGACGGTCATCACCGGATTGAGCGAGGTCATCGGCTCCTGGAACACCATCGAGAGCACGCGTCCGCGCAGGGCCGACATCTCGCCCTCCGGCAGCGCCATCACCTCGACGCCGTCGAGCGCGACCTGGCCGCGCACGAGGCCGGAGAGCGGTGGCTCGAGAAGCCGCATGATCGACAGCGCGGTGAGGGTCTTGCCGCTGCCGCTTTCGCCCACCAGACCAAGCGTCTCGCCGCGATCGAGGTCGAAGGACACGCCATCGATCAGGCGCAGCGCCTGCGGCGACGACGGCACATGCAGTTCCAGCCCGCGCACCGACAGCAATGGCACCTGCTGCGCGGGTCCCGCATCCATGCGCGCGCTCGTCGCCGCGGCGGTCATGGCGTCCAGGCACCCTGGCCGATGCGCCGCCGACAGGTCATTCGCTCGGCCCTGGCTCGAAAAGCGCCGCGGCGACGGGGCATCGCGACGGCGCGCATGCCGCGCGACCGGCAAGGCCGCCGCGCAGACAGAAGGTTTCGGCGACGGACAACCAACTTCTCCCGAACGACGTCGGCGGCGAATGCGATGCCGGATCTTGATGACTCGTCCGCGCGTCCGCAACTGCGCCGGCGCGCGGCAGGATCGCGACCCCGGCGCGGCGCGCGGTCAGAGCAGGCCAGGATAGCTCCCGCCATCGATGACGATGTTCTGACCGGTGATGAAACCGGCATGGGCGGACACAGGAAGGCCGCGGCGGCGCCGAATTCCTCGGGTCGCCTGAGCCGCCCCGCCGGGATGCGCGCCCGGCGCTCGCGCGCGACGTCCTCGACCGGGCGGCCCGCGATCTCGGCGGCCCGCGCCGTTGTCGCGCGGACGCGGTCGGTGTCGAAAGGCCCGGGCAGCAGGTTGTTGATCGTGACGCCGCGCGCGACCGCGCGGCGCGCCAGCACCGAGACGGCGCCGGTGAGCCCGGCGCGTGCACCGTTCGAAAGTTCGAGATTGTCGATCGGCGCCTTCACGGAGAAGCTCGTCACGTTGACGATGCGGCCGAAATCTCGCTCCATCATGCCGTAGATCGTGGCGTGGATGAGGGCGATCGGCGCGAGCATGTTCGCCTCGAGCGCGCGGCGCCAGTCCTCGAGCCCGAAATCGCGGAAATCGCCGGGCGGCGGGCCGCCCGCGTTGGTGACGAGTATGTCCGGCGCCGGACAGGCGGCGAGCAGCGCGGCGCGACCCTGCTCGGTCGACACGTCGCAGGCGACGCCGCGGACGTCGACGCCCGTGGCGGCGCGGATGGCGCGCGCCGTGGCCTCGAGCGTCTCGACGCCGCGCGCGGCGATGGTGAGGCCGACGCCAGCGCTGGCAAGCGCCTCGGCGCAGGCGCGGCCCAGGCCCTTCGATGCCGCGCAGACCAGAGCGTTGCGTCCCTGCAAGCCGAGATCCATGCGCGGCGTCCTTCGTCGTTCAGCGCAGCGGCGAATGGGATGTCGGCAGCAGGATCGCGTTCGCCATGCGCTGCACCAGGCCCTGCTCGCGGCTGCGGGCGACGAAGGCGTTGCCGGAGAGCAGGCCGCCGCCGATCGTCTCGCCCGCGGCCTGGAGGTTCTCGAAGGCGCGGCCATCGGGGCGGCGCACGCGCAGGCGCGCGTCGACGTCGACGCCGCCCGCGCTCTTCACCGCCATGCCGTGGTTGCGCAGCGCCACGAAGGGCGACTCGACGATCGGCAACCCCATCTGCGCGCGCCCCAGCGCGTCGCCGCCGCCGCGCAGGACGGCCGCGTTGTAGTCGGCGATGGTCGCGGCGAGGCCGGCGGGGTCGATGCCCGCGCGCCGCGCGAGCGCGTCGAGCGTCGCGGCGCGCACGAAAGA
>VGDA01000368.1 GCA_016869915.1 Alphaproteobacteria bacterium | reverse complement strand
CCTTCGGCGGATCGATCGAGAACCGGCTGCGCATCGTCATGGAGATCCTGGACGCGACGCGCCAGGAGGCCGGGCCCGACATGATCGTCGGCGTGCGGATCAATTCCGACGACGGCCACGAGGGCGGGCTGCGCCCCGACGACTGGGCCGACATCGCGCGGCGCCTCGAGGCGACGGGCCATCTCGACTACATCTCGTGTAGCCACGGCACCTACCTCAACCGCATGCTCATCTACCCGACCTCGCCGCAGGAGCACGGGTTCCAGATGGCGGCCACGCGCAAGGTGAAGCAGGTGGTCGGGCTGCCGGTCGTGGGCGTCGGGCGCATCGTCACGCCCGAAGAGGCGGAGCGCCACATCGCCTCCGGCGACTGCGACATGGTCGCGCTGGCCCGCGCGCTGGTCGCGGATCCGGCCTGGGTCGCCAAGGCCGCGCGCGGCGAGGGCCGTCGAATCCGCCCCTGCGTCGGGGCAAACTGGTGCATGTCCTCGATCTTCGCGCAGGCGCCGATCGCCTGCATCCACAACCCGGGCGCCGGCAACGAGCGCGCGATGGGCGACGACACGGCCGAGCCGACGACGCGGCCGCGCAAGGTCGCGGTGGTCGGCGGCGGTCCCGCGGGGCTGCGCGCCGCGCTCACGGCCGCGAAGCGCGGCCATCGCGTGACGCTGTTCGAGCGCGGCACCGCGCTCGGCGGGCAGGTCGCGCTCTGGGCGAAGGCGCCGAGCCGCAACGAGCTGACGCAGGTCTCGCGCTGGCTGGTCGATCGCCTCGCGGAGACCGACGCGCGGATCAGGCTCAGCACCGAGGCGACGGCCTCGCTGCTGCGCGCCGAGGGCTTCGAGGCCGTCGTGGTCGCCACCGGCTCGCGCGGGCTTCGCCATGGCTGGACGCCGCTGCGCCCCGAGCGCTGGAGCGGGCCGCCGCTGCCCGGCGCCGACCAGCCGCATGTCCTGTCCTACATCGACTACCTGCGCGACGAGCCTGCGCTCGGGCCCAGCGTCGTCGTCGTCGACGCGCTGGGCGGCAGGCAGGGCGCCGTGGTCGCGGAGGTCCTCGCCTCGAAGGGCCACGCGGTCGAGTTCGTGACGCAGCTTGGCCAGGCCTCGCCCGACCTCGCCGCGAGCCGCGACTGGGGCAAGGTGCACGGGATGCTCAAGCGCATGGGCGTGCGCTTCACCGTAGACGCCGAGACGACCGCGATCGGGCCCGACTGGATCGAGCTGCGCGACGTCTACACGGGCGTGGTCGAGCGCCGCGCGCCGGTGCATGGCGTGGTCATGATGCTCGGCGCCTCCGCGGAGGACGGGCTCTTCCACGAACTGCTGCCCGACCGCGCGCGCGGCCTCGAACTCCGCCTCGTCGGCGACGCCATGGCGCCGCGCCGCGCGAGCGACGCCATCCGCGAGGGCGAGATCGCCGCGCGCGAGATCTGAACCGACGACACACACCACGCAGGAGCGAGCGACATGACACCCGAGGGCAAGAAGGCGCTGGACGAGATCCGCAAGGTGCGCGGCTACACGCTGCCGCTGCACGACGCGCTGGCGGAGACGAACCCCGAGTTCCTCAAGCGCTACGGGGCGCTGTCGTCATACGTGATCTTCGGCCCCGGCGAGGACCGCGCGCTCGACCTCAAGACGCGCTTCCTCGTGATGGTCGGCATCACGACGGCGGTGAAGGGCGACCGCGAGGGCATCGAGTGGGCGGCGGCGCGCGCGATCAAGCACGGCGCGACCTGGCAGGAAGTCTACGAGGCCGCCTTCCTCGCCGGCCTCCCCGCGGGCATGCCGGCCTTCGAGGCGGCGTGCAAGGCGCTGAAGGAGATGAAGGCGGGCCGCGGCTGGGTCCCGCAGAAGCTGCCGGCCGCGGGCCGCAAGGCGTCGCGCGGCAAGGGGAAGGCGCGGCGCGCGAAGTGACGACCGCGCTGCGCGCGACGGTCGCGATCGTCGGCGCCGGGGCATCGGGCGCCGCGGTCGCCTGGCGCCTCGCCAGCGCCGGGATCGACGTGCTCTGCCTCGAGCAGGGCGGCTGGATGGACCAGGCGCGCAGCCCCGCGCGCGGCCATGGCTGGGAGCGCGCCCTGCAGTCGCGCTTCCATCCCGACCCGAACATCCGCCGCGCGAAGGAGGACTATCCGGTCGCCGCCCAGGACACGCCGATCCAGCCCGCTTCGTTCAACGGCGTCGGCGGTGGAACCCTGCGCTGGGGCGCGCATTTCCCGCGCCTGCGCCCGTCGGATTTCCGCGTGCGCAGCCTCGACGGCGTGGCAGACGACTGGCCTCTCTCCTACGAGGACCTCGAGCGCTGGTACGACCTCAACGACGAGATGACCGGCGTCGCGGGCCTCGCGGGCGACCCGGGCAACCCGCCGCGCCGTGCGCCGCGCGACCCGCCGCTGCCGCTCGGCGCGGGCGGGATGCGCCTCGCCGCCGGCTTCGACGCGCTGGGCTGGCACTGGTGGCCATCCGACGCCGCGATCCTCACCCGGCCGCGGCCCGGCCGCGCGCCCTGCAACAATTGCGGGCCCTGCGGCGTCGGCTGCGTGCGCGGCGCGCGCGCGAGCAACGACAACACCTACTGGCCGGCCGCGATCGCCGCGGGCGCGCGGCTGGTGACGGGCGCGCGCGTCACGCGGCTGGCGACGGCGCAGGCCGGCCGGCGCATCGGCGCGATCGAGTTCGTCGACGCCGAGGGCGTCGCGCGGCGCGTCGAGAGCGACATCGTCGTGCTCGCCGCCAACGGCATGGGGACGCCGCGGTTGCTGCTCGCATCGGCCGACGCGCATCATCCGCGCGGCCTCGCCAATGGCAGCGGGCTCGTCGGCCGCCGGCTCATGCACCACCCGACCGCGATCGTGACCGGCGTCTTCGACGAGCGCCTGGACGGGCACAAGGGGCCCTTCGCCTGCGCCCTCTCCAGCCAGGAATTCTACGAGAGCGACCCGGCGCGGGGCTGCGCGCGCGGGTTCCAGCTGCAGATGCTGCGGGGCTCCGGGCCGGTCGCCACCGCGCTGGGCGGGTACATGCGCCGCATTGGCTGGGGCAGGGGCCACCACCGCGAATTCGCGCGCCAGTTCGCGCGCGGCGCGACGCTGACCGTGACGGTCGAGGACCTGCCCGAGGAGGCCAACCGCGTCGAGCTCGACGCGACGCTGCGCGACCCCGCTGGCGTGCCCGCGCCACGGCTTTTCTACCGGCTGGGCGAGAACAGCCGCAGGCTCCTCGACTTCGGGATCGCGCGGGCGGGGGAGGCGCTGCGCGCCGCCGGCGCGCGCGACATCCTCGTCAACCCGCTCAGCCGGCAGGCGGGCTTCCACTTCCTCGGCACCGCGCGCATGGGCGAGGATCCCTCGGGCTCCGTCGTCGGCGCGGACGGGGCCTGCCACGAGATCGCCAACCTCGTGATCGCGGATGGCAGCGTCTTCGTGACCTCCGGCGCGGTCAACCCGACGCCGACGATCCAGGCGCTCGCGCTGCGCATGGCCGACGCGATTGCGGCCCGGCTGCGGAGGCGAGGATGAGCATGGATGCGACCCTCATGGATGCGGTGCTCGGCACGCTGCTGCCCGGAGAGGGCGCCTGGCCGTCGGCGGGCCGGCTCGGCCTCGCGGCAGATGTCGGCGCCGAGCTCGGCGAGGATGGCGCGGCGATGCTCGCGGCGCTGCCCGAGGGCTTCGCGGCGCTTGGCGCGGATGCTCGCGAGGAGGCGCTGCGCGCGGTCGAGGCCTCGCGGCCCGCCGCGTTCGAGCGTCTCGTCGCCGCCGCCTACACCGCCTACTACGTCGATGCGCGGGTGCGACGTGTGATCGAGCAGGAGACCGGCTACGAGGACCGGCCGCCACAGCCGCTCGGCTACGCGCTCGAGCCCTTCGACGAGGCGCTGCTGGAACGCCAGCGCGCCCGCCAGCCCTTCTGGCGCCAGCCATGACGCAGGTGGCGCGCCGCGTGCTGCGGGCGGTCCCGGCGACGCCAGAGGCGATCGCGCCCTTCGGCGCGCTGGTCGCGACCGACGAGCGCGTCGCGCCGATCCGCTCGGCCTTCTACGGCGACGCGCTGGAGATC
>VGDA01000367.1 GCA_016869915.1 Alphaproteobacteria bacterium | reverse complement strand
CCTCGCTATCGCGGACGGCGACCGGCTGCTGGTGCTGGACAACCAGATCCCGGAAGTCGTCGATTCGAAGCGCATCCTGCATTACAAGGCCATCTACTCGATCAACGAGAACCGCTGGTGGCTGCACAAGAAGTGACGCCGGGCCTCAGATCACCAGCCCTCCATTGACGTGCAACGCCTGCCCCGTGACATAGGCAGCCGCGGGCGAGCACAGGAAGCTGATCGCGGCCGCCACCTCCTCGGGCTTCCCGACCCGGCCGAGCGGGATCCGCGCGAGGCTCGCGCGCCACTGCTCCGGCGTCATCGCGCTCACGGTACCGGAGTCCTTGGCGATCGCGCCGGGCACGACGCAATTCACGGTGATGCATTGCGGCGCCAGCTCGATCGCCAGCGCCCGCACCATGCCCTCGAGCCCACCCTTGGCGGCGGCCGAGGCGAGGAAGACCGGCGCGTCGGCGCGGAAGCTGTGCGCGACGAACGACCCGACCGCGACGACGCGCGGCTCGGTGCCGGCGGCCAGCGGCGCGCGCGCCGCGCGGGCCAGCCGCAGGAAGCCGGTACCGATGACGCGAAGCGATTCCTCGAAGCGTTCGGGCGAAAGGTCGTCGAGCCTGGTCCGGTCGGCATAGCCGGCATTCGCGACCAGGACGTCCAGCCCGCCGAAGCGATCGACGGCGGTGGCGACCAGAGCCTCGGCCGTGCCGGGCTCCGCGAGGTCGCCCATCGCGACGACCGCCTCGGCGCCGCGCCCGCGCAGGTCGGCGGCGACGCGCTCGGCGCCCTGGGCATTCGCGCGCGCATGCACGACGAAGGCGGTGCCGGGACCTGCGAGCAGCCGGCAGGTCGCCGCGCCTATCCCGCTCGACGACCCTGTGACGAGATGGCGTCGCACGCGTCCGGCCCTCCTGGCGCCACGAGGCCGGGCGATGGCGCCGGTCCGTGCATCCGCCGGCAGATTGCGACGGACCCGGCCGCAGACGGTAGCGTTTTCCGCTGCGCTGCGCCGCGCCGCGGCGCCGTCGCGTCCCTGGTCCCGGCTGCCGGACTCGAACCGGCACGGCCATGGGCCTTTGAATTTTAAGTTCAATGCGTCTACCGATTCCGCCAAGCCGGGGACGGGACGCGGCGACACTAGATCGCGGCGCTGGCCGCGTCCAAGGCGGCCTCAGTCGAGGCCGATCGCCTCGGAGACGTCCGCGCCATCGAGGCACATGCCCTCGATGCGCGCGCCGGCGAAGGACGCGCGGCGCAGCTGGGCGCCGGAGAAGTCCGCGCCGCGCAGGTCCGCGCCCGCGAAGCTCGCCCCGTTCAGCCGCGCGCCGCGCAGCAGGCAGCCCTGCAGCATCGCGCCGTCGAAGCGCGCGCGCTCCACGCGCGACGGCACGCGCCGACCGCCATGGTCGACCAGGTCGAGCGGAGAGAGATCGGCGTCGGAGAGGTCGGCGCCGGACAGCGTGGCGCGGGAGAGGTTCACCCCGCGCATGTCGGCCTTGACGAGCCGCACGCCGCGCAGGTCGGCATGCGACAGGTCGCACATCGCCAGCTGCGCGCCGGCGAGGTCGGAATCGCGAAGAACGACATGCGCCATGAGCGCCGCGCCGAGCTCCGCGCCCCGCAGCTCCCGGCGCAGCAGCACGGCGCGCGACAGGTCCGCGCGCGCGCCGTCGCGCCCGCCGCTTTGCATCCAGTCGCGATGCGCGGCGAGGATCTCCGGCAGGCGCGCGACGAGGGCCTCGTCGCTGCGCGCGAGGTTCGTGTCGCGCAGCTCGGCGGCCTCGTAGGCCTCCGCGTCGACGATCGCGCCGGAGAGGTCGGCGCCCTTGAAGTTGGCGCCCGCGAAGACGACGCCGCTCAGGTTGGCCTCGCGCAGCGACGCGCCGGAGAAATCCCCGCCGGCCAGGTCCGCGCCGGAGAGGATCGCGCCGGACAGGACCGCGTTGCGCATGTCAGCCCTGGCGAGGCTGGTGCCACGCAGGTCCGCGTCGGTCAGGTCGGTCTGCAGCGCCATGACGCTGGCGAGGCGCGCGTTCATGACCCGGGCGCGATGCATGGTCGCGCGGGTGAGCTCGGTCGGCGCCGGGGGCAGCTGCGTCGCCGGGCTGCCCGCGCCGCCGCGCAGTATGGCCGCCTCGCGCATGTCAGCGTCGACGAGGATGGCATCGGCGAGGTCGGCGCCACGCAGGCAGGCAGCGCGCAGGTCGGCGCCGGTCAGGTCGGCGCCATCGAGGCGCGCCATGCGAAGATCGGCGCCGGTCAGGTCGGCGCCGGAGAGGCGCGCCTGCCCCAGCCGCCCATACGCGAAGCGCGCGCCGGCGAGGCGCGCGTGGCGCAGGTCGATCCCCGTGAGGTCGAGTTCGCCCAGATCGGCATGCGAAAGGTCGGCGCGCTCGCCATGGGCGTCGCCGCGCAGGAAGCGCTGGTGCATGTCGACCTGGCGCGCGAGCTGGCCGGGCGTCAACCGCCTCCAGTCCGTCCTGCGCTCCTCGGGCTGCATTCCCATCCGCGATGTTCCTGTCCGCAATCCGGTGGCCGTGGGCGCCACCCGTCTTCCGAGCTTGCGCGGGCCGACGTTAAAGGGACGTTAAGGCCCGGGCTCCCGGGGTGGGTCCTCGCTCGGCTGCCCGCCGAGGCGAAGCATCATCTCCCGCACCTGCCCGGCCGCCGTGGCCAGGCTGGCAGCGTCGATCCCGCGCAGCACGATCGCGGCACCCGCCTTGCCCATGCGCATGTACGGGTAGCTGCCGATCTCGATGTCCCCATGCGCCGCCTGGATGGCGGCCAGCCCGGCGGCCATCAGTCCCTCCGGAAGGTCGCAATTCAGCGTGCGGGACAGCATTGGCGGGCCTCCGGCGAGCTGCCCGCGCAAGCCGGCGAACATCGCCTGCATGATGGTCGGCACGCCCGCCATCACGTGCACGTTCCCGATGCGGAAGCCCGGCGCCTTGCTGACCGGATTGTCGATCAGGACCGCGCCCTCGGGGATATTGGCCATGCGCAGCCTCGCCTCGTTCAGGTCGGCGGGGTTGGCGTAGTGGGCGGCAAGGCGGCGGACGGCCTCGGGATTGCGCGCCAGGGGCACCCCGAAGGCGCGGGCGACACAGGCCGAAGTGATGTCGTCATGCGTCGGACCTATACCTCAAGTTGTAAATACATAGTCGTATTTCGCCCTGAGGGCATCGAGCGCCGCGACGATCTCCGCCTCGACGTCCGGCACCACGCGCGCCTCGCGCAGCCGGATCCCGATCTTCCCGAGTTCGGTCGCCAGCCACTGGGTATTGGTGTCGCGCGTCCGGCCCGAGAGGATCTCGTTGCCGACCACGAGCACCGCCGCCGTCACCGTCCCCGCTTCCATGCCACCCGCGTCCCCGTTGTCCGCCATCGCGCGATCATAGACCCTGCGACGCATGACGCCAGAACCCCGGAGCCGCAGGCCATGGTCGCCCAGCTGAGGTTGCGCACGCGCGTTGCGGTCGCCGACGCACTGCGCGCGGGCGGCGGCGCGGCCGAGCGCGCCCGGGCCGCCCACCAGGCTGCCTGCGAGGCCTTCGAGGACGCCTGGGACGCCGCGCGCCCGGAGGTCGAGCGCGCGGGGGCGATCGCCTGCGCCGCGGGTTGCTCCGCCTGCTGCCACCAGCACGTCGCGGTCTCCGCGATCGAGGCCGTCGCCGTCGCCACGGCGATCGCCGGCACGCCGCTCGACGCGCGCGCGCGCGCCGCCGACGCCGCGATCGGCGCGCGCGACGCGCCGGCCCGTCGACGCGCGCGCATCCCCTGCCCGTTCCTCGAGCCGGACGGGCGCTGCGCGATCCATCCCGCGCGGCCGCTGCGCTGCCGCGGCGTCCACGGGCGCGACGCCGCTCTTTGCCGGGCGCAGACCGACGACCCGGACGCGGCCGACGCCGAACGCAGGACGCGCAGCGGCGAGCACCCCGCCTTCCCGCTCGCGCCGGTGCGCCTCGCCGACGCCGTCCTCGCCGGGCTCGCCGAGGCGGGCGCCGAGCGGGGAATCGCCGACGACACGCTCGAGCTGGTCCGCGCCGTCGCGCTCCTGCTCGAGGAGCCCGG
>VGDA01000366.1 GCA_016869915.1 Alphaproteobacteria bacterium | reverse complement strand
CGGCGCAAGCCCCCTCCGCCCCGCGCTGGCGGCGGCATGGAAGTTGCGTCTAACTTGGCTCCCGTGCCGGGCCCCCGCCCGGCCTCGTGCCGACCCACGCCAGCGGAGGCCCCGCCCGCATGACCTGGTCCATCGTCGCCCATGACCGCGACACCGGAGAGATCGGCGTCGCCGTCGCGACCCGCTTCTTCGCCGTCGGCGCGATCGTCCCGCATGTCGAGCCCGGCGTCGGCGTCATCGCCACCCAGGCGCTCGTGAACCCATTCTACGGCATCGATGGCATGAAGCTGCTGCGCGCCGGCCTGCCGGCCTCCGAGGCGATGGCGCGGCTGCTCGAGCTCGATGCCGGCCGCGCGTCGCGCCAGGTGCACATGATCGATGCGGCTGGGCGCTCGGTTGCCCATACCGGAGGTAATTGCGTCGACTGGGCGGGCCATGTCGTCCATGAAGGCTTCTCGGTCGCCGGCAACATGCTGACGGGCGAGCGCGTCGTGCGCGACACGGCCGCCGCCTTCGCGGCGACGAAGGGGCTGGGGCTCGCCGAGCGCTTCCTCGCCGCGCTCGAGGCGGGCGAGGCCGCGGGCGGCGACAAGCGCGGCAAGCAGTCCGCGGCGATCCGCATCCACGCGACCGAGGCCTGGCCCGCGCTCGACATCCGCGTCGACGACCACGCCGACCCGCTGCCCGAGCTGCGCCGGCTCCACAAGGTCAGCCGGGAGCGCTGGGCGATCTTCCGGACCTTCATGGCGACGCGCGCCGACTACGCGGGCACCACCGACCGCGAGGTCATCAACGCGGCGATCGAGGCGGCGACGGCCGGCCGATGAGCGCGCTGCTCGAGGTCCGCGACCTGCGCACCTGGTTCGACGGCGATGGCGGCACCTACCGCGCCGTCGACGGGATCTCGTTCACGCTCGGGGCCGGGCGCACGCTCGGCATCGTCGGCGAGTCGGGCTGCGGCAAGTCGGTCACCTCGCTCTCGATCATGGGCCTGGTGCCCCAGCCGCCGGGGCGCATCGCCGGCGGCGAGATCCTGTTCGAGGGCGTCGACCTGCTGAAGCTCGACGCCGGGGCGCTGCGCGACCTGCGCGGCGCGCGCATGGCGATGATCTTCCAGGAGCCGATGACGAGCCTGAACCCGGCCTACACGGTCGGCGACCAGATCGTCGAGGGCATCCTGCGCCACCATGCCATCGACCGCGCCGCGGCGCGCGCGCGCGCGATCGAGATGCTGCGCCGCGTGCGCATCCCGGCTCCCGAGCAGCGCTTCGACGAGTACCCGCACAAGCTCTCCGGCGGCATGCGCCAGCGGGCGATGATCGCGATGGCGCTGGCCTGCGGTCCGCGGCTGCTGATCGCAGACGAGCCGACCACCGCGCTCGACGTCACCATCCAGGCGCAGATCCTCGACCTGCTGCGCCGGCTGCGCGAGGAGACGGGGACCGCGATCATCCTGATCACCCACGACCTCGGCGTGATCGCCGAGCTCGCCGACGACGTCGTCGTCATGTACGCGGGCCAGATCGTCGAGCGCGCGCCGGTCAGGCGCCTCTTCGAGGCGGCGCAGCACCCCTATACGATCGGCCTTCTGGGCGCGATCCCGGAGCTCGACCGCAGGCGCGCGCGCCTCGCCACGATCGAGGGCACCGTGCCGGACCTGGGCGTGGAGCTGCCGGGCTGCCGCTTCGCGCCGCGCTGCCCCTTCGTCGAGCCGCGCTGCCGCGCCGAGGCGCCGGTCCTGCGCGCGGTCGAGCCGGGCCACGAGGCCGCGTGCTGGCGCGCGCCGCTCGAGGAGGACGCATGAGCGCGCCGCCGCCGATCCTCGTCGCGCGCGACCTCGTGAAGCACTTCCCCGTGCGCCGGGGCCTGTTCGGACGCGTCGCCGCGCATGTGAAGGCGGTGGACGGCGTGTCGCTCGAGATCGCGCCGGGCGAGACGCTGGCGCTGGTCGGCGAATCGGGCTGCGGGAAGTCGACGCTGGGCCGCATGCTGCTGCGGCTGGTCGACCCGACCTCCGGCACGATCTCGTTCATGGGCGAGGACCTGACGCGGCTGGGCGAGGGCGAGATGCGCGCGCGCCGCCGCCACATGCAGATCGTCTTCCAGGACCCCTATGCCTCGCTCAACCCGCGCATGACGGTCGCGGACATCGTCGGCGAGCCCCTCAGGCTGCACGCCATCGTCCCGCCCGCCGGCCGCGCGGCGCGCATCGCCGAACTCCTGTCGCTGGTGGGGTTGCGTCCCGAGCACGCGCAGCGCTACCCGCACGAATTCTCGGGCGGCCAGCGCCAGCGCATCGGCATCGCCCGCGCGCTCGCGGCCGAGCCGGGCCTGATCGTCGGCGACGAGCCGGTCTCGGCGCTCGACGTCTCGGTGCAGGCTCAGGTCATCAACCTGCTCAGGGACCTGCAGGCGCGGCTCGGCCTCGCGCTCGTCCTGATCGCGCACGACCTCGCGGTGGTGAAGCACGTCGCGACGCGCGTCGCGGTCATGTATCTCGGCCGCATCGTCGAGCAGGGGCCGGCCGAGGAGATCTTCGCCTCGCCGCGCCATCCCTACACCCAGGCGCTGGTCGCCGCGATCCCGCGTCCCGATCCCACCGCGCCGCGCCGCGCGCTGCTGCTCGAGGGCGACGTGCCCAGCCCGATCGACCCGCCGCCCGGCTGCCGCTTCCACACGCGCTGCCCGCATGCCGCGCCGCGCTGCCGCGCGGAGGACCCGCCGCTGGAGGGCGCGCCGCGCGCCACCGCCTGCCATTTCTGGGCCGACATCGCCGCCGACCTGCCGCAGCCGCGCCCGCCCGGGCCGGGCCGCGGGCGGCTCGAGCGGCTGCAGCGCCGTTTCGCCGATGCCGGGGTTGCGCCGGGCCGCTAGCGCGCCACCCTATCGCCGCTTCCAAGGAGGAGACCCGAATGACCGACCGCCACGCCGCAAGGCTTCTCGCCGCGACCTTCCTGGCCGCGGGCCTCGCCGCCGGCCATGCAGCGCCCGCCGGCGCGCAGACGCTGCGCATCGGCCTCGCCGAGGACCCGGACGCGCTCGACCCGACGACCGCGCGCACCTTCGTCGGCCGCATCGTCTTCGCCTCGCTCTGCGACAAGCTCTTCGACATCGACGCCAGGCTGGCCGTGGTGCCGCAGCTCGCGACCGGCCATGCCTGGGGCGCCGACGGCAAGGAGCTTACGATCACGCTGCGCGACGGCGTGCGCTTCCACGACGGCGAGAGGATGGACGCCGCGGCGGTGAAGTACTCGCTCGAGCGGCACCTGAGGATGCAGGGCTCGTTCCGCCGCGCCGAGATCTCGGTCCTGCAGTCGGTCGAGGTCGTCGACCCGCTGACGGTGAAGCTCTCGCTCTCCGCGCCCTTCTCGCCGCTGATCGCCGCGCTCACCGACCGCGCGGGCATGATCGTGAGCCCGAAGGCCGCCGAGGCGGCGGGCGCGCAGTTCGGCACGAAGCCGGTCTGCGCCGGGCCCTTCCGCCTCGTCGAGCGCGTGGCGCAGGACCGCATCGTGCTCGAGCGCTTCCAGGACTACTGGGACAAGGGCCGCATCCATGTCGACAAGGTCGTGTTCCAGCCGATCCCGGACTCCACGGTCCGGCTCGCCAACCTCCAGGCCGGCGGGCTCGAGCTGATCGAGCGCGTCCAGCCGACCGACATCCCGCAGATCAAGCGCAACAACCGCCTCGCGCTGTCGCTCTCCGACGAGCTGGGCTACCAGGGCCTGACGCTCAACGTCGCCAACGGCGACCGCGCGAAGGGCGCGATCGGCGACAGGCGCGTGCGCGAGGCGCTCGAGCTGTCCATCGACCGCGCGATCATCAACCAGGTCGTCTACAACGGCGACTACGTGCCGACCGCGCAGCCCATCCCGCCGGCCAACCCCTACCACATGGCCGCGGTGAAGCCGGGCGCGCGCAACGTCGAGCGCGCGCGCCAGCTCCTCAGGGAGGCTGGCCATCCCGCGCCGGTCATCGAGCTGATGATCCCGAACAACCCCGAGCTGCGGCAGATCGGCGAGATCATCCAGTCGATGGCCAAGGAGGCGGGCATGGACATCAGGCTGCGCGCGAC
>VGDA01000365.1 GCA_016869915.1 Alphaproteobacteria bacterium | reverse complement strand
CGATGGAGTTCGTCGTGCACGTGCTCGAGCGCTTCTTCGCGAAGAGCCGCGAGGAGGCGACGCAGATCATGCTGCACGTGCACCGGCGTGGCGTGGGCCTGTGCGGGGTCTTCACCTACGAGGTCGCCGAGACCAAGGTGAACCAGGTAACCGAGTTCGCCCGCCGCAACCAGCACCCGCTGCGCTGCACGCTCGAGAAGGAATGAGGCCCCGCGCGCCGGTCGCCGGCGCGCCGGATCCCCGGCTGCCCGCCGCGACGCCCCCATCTCGGGGCGCGTCTTTTCTGCCGACCGCGCCGATCCATCTTTGCTAAGGTCCTGTCGACACGAGCGGGTCGCCGCCGTCGCGGCGGGCGCTCGCCTCGGGAACGGAGCCCTGACGCCCATGCTCTCGCGCAACCTCGAACAGAGCCTGCACCGGGCGCTCGCCCACGCGAACGAGCGGCGCCACGAATACGCCACGCTCGAGCACCTGCTCATGGCGCTGACCGAGGATCCCGACGCGGTGGCCGTGCTCAAGGCCTGCGGCGTCGACGTCGACAAGCTGCGCGAGGACCTCAAGGGCTACCTCGACGCGGAACTCCGCGGCCTGGTTTCGAACCGCGGCGGCGAGGCCAAGCCGACCGCCGGGTTCCAGCGCGTGCTGCAGCGCGCCGCGATCCACGTCCAGTCCTCGGGGCGCGAGGAGGTGAGCGGCGCCAACGTGCTCGTCGCGATGTTCTCCGAGCGCGAGAGCCACGCCGTGTTCTTCCTGCAGGAGCAGGACATGTCGCGCCTCGACGCGGTCAACTACATCTCGCATGGCGTAGCGAAGGTGCCTGGCCGCAACGAGGGGCGGCGCGTGCGCGGCTCCGACGAGGAACAGCAGGGCGGCGGCGAGAAGCCGCAGGGCGGCGAGAAGCAGTCGCAGCAGAAGAAGCCGCAGGAGGCGCTGGCGACCTACTGCGTCAACCTCAACAAGAAGGCGACGCAGGGCAAGATCGACCCGCTGATCGGCCGCGCGGCCGAGGTGGATCGCACGATCCAGATCCTCTGCCGCCGCTTCAAGAACAACCCGCTCTACGTGGGCGACCCCGGCGTCGGCAAGACCGCCATCGCCGAGGGGCTGGCGCGCAAGATCGTCAAGGGCGAGGTGCCCGAGGTCCTGAAGGACGCCGTCATCCACTCGCTCGACATGGGCACGCTGCTCGCCGGCACGCGCTATCGCGGCGACTTCGAGGAGCGCCTCAAGGCCGTGCTGTCGGAACTCGAGCAGCAGCCCAACGCGATCCTCTTCATCGACGAGATCCACACCGTGATCGGCGCCGGCGCGACCTCCGGCGGTTCGATGGACGCCTCGAACCTGCTCAAGCCGGCGCTGGCCTCGGGCACGCTGCGCTGCATCGGCTCGACGACCTACAAGGAATACCGCACCCACTTCGAGAAGGACCGCGCGCTCGTGCGGCGCTTCCAGAAGATCGACGTCAACGAGCCCTCGGTCGAGGACACGATCCGCATCGTTAAGGGCCTCAAGCCCTACTACGAGGCGCATCATCGCGTGAAGTACACGGCCGACGCGGTGCGCGCCGCGGTCGAGCTCGCCGCGCGCTACATCAACGACCGCAAGCTCCCGGACAAGGCGATCGACGTGATCGACGAGGTCGGGGCGGCGCAGATGCTGCTGCCGGCCGGGCGCCGCAAGCGCGTGATCGCGGTCAAGGACGTCGAGGCCGTGGTCGCGACGATGGCGCGAATCCCTCCGAAGTCGGTCTCCACCGACGACCGCGAGGTCCTGCAGAACCTGGAGAGCGAGCTCAAGCGCGTCGTCTACGGCCAGGACGCGGCGATCGAGACCCTCGCCGCGGCGATCAAGCTCTCGCGCGCCGGGTTGCGCGAGCCCGAGAAGCCGATCGGCTCCTACCTGTTCTCCGGCCCAACGGGCGTCGGCAAGACCGAGGTCGCGCGCCAGCTGGCGAAGACGCTGGGCGTCGAGCTCAAGCGCTTCGACATGTCCGAGTACATGGAGCGCCATACCGTCTCGCGCCTGATCGGCGCGCCGCCGGGCTATGTCGGCTTCGACCAGGGCGGCCTGCTCACCGACGCGATCGACCAGCATCCGCATTGCGTGCTGCTGCTCGACGAGATCGAGAAGGCGCATCCCGACCTGTTCAACATCCTGCTGCAGGTCATGGATCACGGCAGGCTCACCGACCACAACGGCAAGACCATCGATTTCCGCAACGTCATCCTGATCATGACGACGAACGCCGGCGCCGCCGACATGGCGAAGCCCGCGATCGGCTTCGGCCAGGAGACGCGCGTCGGCGAGGACACGGAGGCGATCAACCGCCTGTTCACGCCTGAGTTCCGCAATCGCCTCGACGCGGTGGTGGGGTTCGCGCGCCTGAAGCCCGAGACCATCCACCGCGTCGTCGACAAGTTCGTGCTCGAGCTCGAGCGCCAGCTCGCCGAGCGGCATGTCGCGATCCTCGTCTCCGACGAGGCGCGGACCTGGCTCGCGGAGAAGGGCTACGACGAGCTCTACGGTGCCCGCCCGCTCGCGCGCGTCATCCAGGAGAACATCAAGAAGCCGCTGGCCGACGAACTCCTCTTCGGCCGCCTCGCCAAGGGCGGCACGGTGCGCGTGAAGCTCGAGAACGGGAAGCTGGGCTTCGACTTCGGAGGCGGCGCGCCGCCGGCCCTGCCGAAGCCCCAGGCGACCGCGCTGGTCGACTGAGGCTGGCCGCATGCGCTCGTCGCGTCGCCGCGTCCTGCGCAGCGGCCTGGCGGCGGGGGCGGCCTTGCTCGTTCCCGTCGCGGCCCCTGGCTCCGGGCTGCGCCTGCGCGCGGTCCCCGTCGCGACCGGGCTGGAGAACCCCTGGGCGATCGCCTTCCTGCCCGACGGACGCATGCTGGTCAGCGAGCGCCATGGCCGTCTCCGGCTCGTGGGGCGCGATGGCAGGATGACCGTTGTCGCGGGCCTGCCGCCGGTCTGGGCAATGGGGCAGGGCGGCCTGCTCGACATCTGCCTGCATCCGGGATTCGCGGGCAACGCGACGCTCTACCTGTCCTACGCCGCGCCGGTCGAAGGCGGCGCGACGATCCGCGTCGCGCGCGCCCGGCTGGCGCCGGGACCGTCCTTGGCCGATCTCCAGCCGATCCTGGACGCGGGACCGCCGGTGGCCAACGGCTTCCATTTCGGCTGCCGTCTTGCCTTCGCGCCCGACGGCACGCTCCTGGCCACGACGGGCGACCGCCTCGTGGCGCGCGACCGGGCTGGCGACGCCTCCGACCTGCGCGGCAAGACCCTCCGCCTGCGCGACGACGGCGGGATCCCTCCCGACAATCCCTTCGTCGGCCGGGCGGGGGCGCGCCCAGAGGTCTTCACCCTCGGGCATCGCAACGCCCAGGGGCTCGCGATCCATCCCCGGACTGGCGCGCCTTGGTCGCACGAGCATGGCCCGCGCGGCGGCGACGAGGTCAATCTCCTCCGGCCGGGCGCGGACCACGGGTGGCCGCGCGCCACGCACGGCGTCGACTACTCCGGCGCGACGATCTCGCCGCATCGCAGCCTGCCCGGGATCGCGGATCCGCTCTGGGTCTGGACCCCGTCGATCGCCCCGTCAGGCTTGGCCTTCTGCACGAGCGACTACTATCCCGGCTGGCGCGGCAGCCTGTTCGTGGGCGCCCTGGTCGGGCAGGCGCTGGCCAGGCTCGAGCTGGACGGGGACCGGGTCCTGCGCGAGGAGCGGCTCATGCGGCAGGATGGCCATCGCATCCGCGACGTGCGGCAGGGACCCGATGGAAGGCTCTACCTCGCGGTCGACTCCATGGACGCCGCTATCCTCCGCCTCGACCTGGCCTGAGACGCAGGCACGTCACATCGGCAAGAAAGACAACGCCCGAGGCAATAAGGTGTCCGCTTGGGCAGGTCAGGCAGCACGACGCCGTTACAAGCCTCGCTCGGCAAACCGTCCGGAAATCCCAGGTTGGCCCAGGGGCGCGTATGATCTAGGCCGCAGACTCATAATGGCGCAACCAGAGCCGCGCTGAGGCGAGCTTTGCCATGGCGAGGTAGTTGAGCGGGTTTCGGTCGTAG
>VGDA01000364.1 GCA_016869915.1 Alphaproteobacteria bacterium | reverse complement strand
CACCCTCGTCGGCACCGGGCCGTTCCGCTTCGCCGAGCACAGGCCGGGCGAGTACTACCGGCTCGAGCGCAACCCGGCCTATCGCGAGGCCGGCCGGCCCTATCTCGACTCCATCGTCTACCGCGTACTGCCCGACCGCGCGGCGGTCGCCGCGGCGCTGGAGGCCAACCAGGTCCAGCTCAGCGCCTTCTCCGCCGTGCCGCTCGCCGACCTCGCGCGGATCGCCGCGGTGCCGGGCATCGTCGTGATCCCGCAGGGCTACGAGGGCATCACCTACCAGCTGGTCGTCGAGGTCAACCATCGCCGGCGCGAGCTCGCGGACTCGCGCGTGCGCCGCGCGATCGCGCATGCGATCGACCCGCGCTTCGTCGTCGACGCGATCTTCCTCGGCCATGCGCGTGCGTCCAACGGCCCGGTGCCGCGCTGGGACGCGCAGTTTCACGCCGCCGACGTCGCGACGCCCGGCTTCGACCCGGCGCGCGCGAACGCGCTCCTCGACGAGGCGGGCCTTCCGCGCGGCGCGGGCGGGATGCGCCTGCGCCTGCGCATCCTGCCGGCGCCGTGGTTCGAGCAGACGCGGCAGATGGGCGACTACCTGCGCCAGGCGCTGCGCGCCGTCGGCATCGACGCGCAGGTCGTCGCCAACGACAGCGCCGCGCACACGCGCGCCGTCTACACGACGCACGACTTCGACCTCGCGATCGGCTCGCCGGTCTATCGCAACGATCCCGGCATCTCGACCGCGATCCTCTACGAGAGCGGCCTGCCCGCCGGCGTGCCCTTCTCCAACCAGTACGGCTACGCGAGCGCGGAGATGGACGCGCTGCTCGGCCGGGCCGCGCGCAGCATCGACGCCGCCGAGCGCAGCGCTCTCTACCGCGACTTCCAGCGCCTGGCCGCGCGCGACCTGCCGATCATCCACGTCGCGGAGTTCTCCTTCCTGACGGTGGCGCGCGACAGCCTGCGCAACGTCGCCGGCAACCCGCGCTGGGCGACCTCCCACTGGGACGATGCCTGGCTCGCGGGCTGAGCGCGGCCGCGCGGCGTGAGGCGCGCGCTGCGCATCGTGGCGCGGCGCTGCGCGTCCGCGGTGCCGACCATCCTGGTCGTCGCGCTCGCCGCCTTCGCGCTGCTCGAGGCGGCGCCAGGCGACGCGGTCGATGCCTATCTCGCGCAGGTCGGCGGCGACGCGGGCTTCGCGGCCGAGCTGCGCGCGCGGCTCGGCCTCGCCGACACGCTGCCGGGGCGCCTGTCGGCCTTCCTCGGCCGGCTGGCGGCGCTCGACCTCGGCGTGTCGGCGGCCCTCGCGCGGCCCGTCGTCGACGTGATCGCGGAACGGCTGCCGAACACGCTGTTGCTGATGGCGGGCGCCGCGAGCGTCGCCGCCGGGCTCGGCGTGGCGATCGGCCTGCTGTCCGGCGCGCGACCCGGCGGCGCGCGCGACGCGCTGCTCTCGACCGGCGCGCTCGCGCTCCTCGCGATGCCGAACTTCTGGCTCGCCCTCGTGCTCGTGCTCGTCTTCGCGGTGCAGCTCGGCTGGTTCCCGACCGGTGGCATCCGGACGATCGGCGGCGCGCCGCCCGGCGGCGCGGCGCTCGACGCGCTGCGCCACCTCGTCCTGCCCTCGATCGCGCTCGGCGCCGGCTACGCGGCGATGTTCGCGCGCACGCTGCGCGCCGGCATGGTCGAGGCATGGAGCGCCGACCACGTGCGCGCCGCGCATGCCCGCGGCCTGCGGCGCCGCGCGATCGTCTGGCGCGCCGTGGCGCGGCCGGCGCTGGTGCCGGTGCTCGTGCTCCTCGGCCAGCATGTCGGCACGCTGGTCGGCGGCAGCGTCGTGGTCGAGACGGTCTTCGCGGTCCCCGGCATGGGCCGGCTCGCCTTCGAGGCCGTGACCGGGCGCGACGCGCTGCTGCTCGCGGGCATCCTGCTCTGCGCGACATGCGTCGTCCTCGTCGCGAACCTGCTGGTCGACCTCGCGCTCGCCCGGCTCGATCCGCGCATCGGGCAGTCCGATGGCTAGCCGCCTGCTCCTCGCCACGCTCGCCCAGCGCACCGGCATCGCCGGCGCGCTGCTCCTCGCGGCGATGGCGCTGCTCGCGATCGCCGCGCCGCTGCTCGCGCCGGGCGACCCGCTCGACCTCGCGGGACGGCCGATGCTGCCGGCCTTCGCCGACCCGTCCCTGCCGCTGGGCACGGACAGGCTCGGGCGCAGCATCTTCGCGGGGCTGGTCCATGGCGCGCGATCGAGCCTCGCAACCGGCCTCTGCGTCGCGGCGGTCGCGCTGTGCGTCGGCGCCTCGGCCGGCGCGATCGCCGGCATGCTCGGCGGCCTCGTGGACGAGGCGATCATGCGGCTGGCGGACGCGGTGCAGACGATCCCGTCCTTCCTGCTCGCGATGGCGATCGTCTCCGTCGCCGGGCCCTCGCCGGTGGGCGTCGTCGCCGCGCTCTCCGCCGGGACATGGACCGCGACCGCGCGCATCGTGCGCGCGGAGGTGGCGTCGCTGCGCGAGAGGCAATTCGTCGAGGCCTCGCGGCTCTGCGGCCGGCACCCGCTGGCCATCGCCTTCGCGGTCGTGCTGCCGAACGCGCTCGCGCCGGCGATCTCGCTCGCGGCGGTCGTCGTCGCGGGTGCTATCCTGTCGGAATCGGCGCTCGCCTTCCTTGGCCTCTCCGACCCGAACCGCGCGAGCTGGGGCGCGATGATCGCGGAGGGGCGCAGCGTCCTGCGCAGCGCGCCGCACGTGACCCTCGCGCCGGGCCTCGCGCTCTTCGCGACGATCCTCGCCGCCAGCCTGCTGGGCGAGGGCGTGTCGCGCGCGCTCGCCGCGCGCGGCGGCTGATCGCCTCAACCGCGCGCGGCGCGCGCGAGCCGCGCCTCGCGGATGGTGATGTAGAGGGTGCTGCAGACGATGATCGCGGCGCCCGCGACGGTCCACGCGTCGGGGACCTCGGCGAAGACGAGGTACCCGGCGGCGACCGCGAAGATCAGCCGCGCATAGTCGACGGGCGCCAGCGCCGAGGCCTCGCCGAGGCGGAAGGCGCGGATGGCCACGTACTGCCCCGCCGGCCCGAAGATCCCGATCACGGCGAGCCAGAATGCCTGCCGCGCGTCCGGCCATTCCCATGCGAGGATGCCGGGGAGCAGCGTGCCCGCGGTGCAGATGAGCGCGATGTAGGCCATGATCTGCACCGGCGCCTCGCGCCGCGCGAGGGCGCGCGTGGTGAGAGTGATCGACGCGCCGGTCGCCGCCCCGGCGACCGCGACGAGGTAGGCCGGGCTGAACTCCTCGGCGCCCGGGCGCATCACGATGACGACCCCGACGAAGCCGACGATCGTCGCCGACCAGCGCCGCCAGCGTACGATCTCGCCGAGCACCAGCGCGGCGAAGGCGACGATGAAGAGGTTGCGCGCGAAGCTGATCGACACCGCGCTCGCCATCGGCAGGTGCGCGTAGCTGAAGAAATAGGCGAAGAGCCCCGCGATGGTCAGGCCGCCGCGCAGCCCGTGCAGCCACGGGTGGCTCGTGCGCAGCACCGCGGGGCCGGCACGCAGCAGGAATGGCAGCAGGATCGCCAGCTGCGCGACGCTGCGCAGCAGGACGAGCTGCGCGATCGGCATCTCCGCGCCGATCATGCGCGTGGCGATGGTCTCGAAGGTGAAGAGCGCGAAGGCGGCAAGCATCAGCGCGGTGGCGCGCGTGTTCTCGGCGCGCCCGCGCCAGGAGCGGCGCAGCCTGGCGGCGATCGCGATGGCGCGGCGCCGGGCGCGCCGCGCCCTGTTCGAGCGGATGCCGATCCTGTCCCCCTCGCGCGCGGACGGTCCGCCTGCGCGCCAGCCGCCATTATGGACCGTGCGTCGCGCGACGGCACGCGCGACGCGCCTTGCCTGCGCGGCGCCGCTCTTCCAGAGTGGCCGCGACGGCGATGGGGAGGACGCGATGGCATCGAAGCATGTCGTGGTGATCGGGGCGGGCATCGTCGGCGCGTGCACGGCGCTGCTGCTCCAGCGCGACGGAAGCCGCGTGACGCTGGTCGACAAGGGCGCCCCGGGCGAGGGCGCCTCGCTCGGGAACGC